>SCTL01000807.1 GCA_004297495.1 Verrucomicrobiota bacterium | reverse complement strand
CGGCGGCTACGGGAACACCTGCAGTGGCACTGAAGCGACGGTGGGCGGGGGCTCATTCAACAGCTGCAGCGGCATTTACGCGACGGTGGGCGGCGGCCATAACAACTTTAGCAGCAGTACGGCGACGACCGTGGCTGGCGGCCTACAGAACGTTGCGAACATCTTTTACGCGACGGTAGGTGGCGGCACCGAGAACTCGAGCATCGGCAGCCACGCGACCATAGGCGGCGGCTACCAGAACACCAGCGGCAACGAATCGTCAACCGTAGGCGGTGGGCGATACAACATGAGCAGCGGCCTATATTCGACTGTTGGCGGCGGCTACACGAATACCAGCAGCGGGCAATACGCGACCGTGCCCGGCGGCTATGGGAATATCGCCGGTGATTACAGCTTTGCCGCCGGTCTTTACGCCAAGGCCACCAATCAAGGCTCGTTCGTTTGGAGCGATGCGACCGGCGCAGACCTGTTTTCCACGAACAACCAGTCGTGGACGGCGCGGGCGTCGGGCGGCGTGCGCTTCTTCTCCAACGCGGGCGCCACCGCCGGCGTTTTCCTCGCGCCGAACGGCACCTCGTGGGCGGCCATCTCCGACCGCAACGCCAAGAAAAATTTTCAACCCGTGGATGTCCAGGCCGTGCTGGAGAAACTGGCGCAGGTGCCGGTGACACAGTGGAACTACCAATGGGAATCCGACACCGAAGTGCCGCATCTCGGGCCGATGGCCCAGGACTTCAAGGGCGCGTTTTATCCAGGCCGCGACGACAAGAGCATAACGACGCAGGAAATTGACGGCGTGGCGCTGGCGGCGATCCAGGGGTTGAACCAGAAGCTTGAACAAAGACTTGAACAGAAGGAAGCGGAGATAACGGAGTTGAAAGCGCGGCTGGAAACACTGGAACGATTGATGAGGAATGGAGGTGCGAAATGAAAACGCGAAGCGTCCTGGAGTGCGGCAGTCCTCTGCCGCTTTGGAATCTCAGAAACAAACAAAGGAAACGAAGTCTTCGTTCCCTTCTGTGCGCGTTCTGTTTCATCCTTCTGCACTCATCGTTCAACCTTCACGCCCAAAGCTACGCTCTCGACTGGTCCACGATAGACGGCGGCGGTGGCACGAGCTCCGGGGGCGTTTATTCCGTCAGCGGCACCATCGGCCAGCCCGACGCGAGCATCACGCCGATGAGCGGTGGAAGTTTTTCCATCACCGGCGGCTTCTGGAGTTTGCTTTCCGCCGTTCAGACGCCCGGCGCGCCGTTGCTGACGATCACGCTCACCACCACCAACACCGCGCTCGTCTCGTGGGCGTATCCCTCCACAGGATTCAGTCTTCAGCAGAATACAAACTTGAGCACGACCAACTGGATTGTGCCGGCTCAGACCGTCACCAACAACGGCACCATCAATTTCATCATCATCAATCCACCGACGGGGAATCGCTTCTATCGCCTGAAATCGCCGTGAGGCAGTTGGCAGACGATGACTGAAACGTTGGAAACAGCGAGCGGCCATTCTGAAGTTGAGAGTTGAGGGTTGAGAGCCGGCGCTTGAAGGCTGAGAGGAGGGATTTGAAATGCGTGAGTCCGCACTTGGAGCGGGTCAGAGGTCGCGCGGAACGGTTCAGGGGAATCAAACAAACCGTCCGGGCGAGAAAGCGGCTTGTTATTCGCAGCGTGGCGCGCAATGATGCAGGCGCAAGCGCAAAACCATGCAACTGGCTTCAAGTCATTCTCGTCAACCATGAACATGTCTATCTGGCGTCGGATTCACGCGACTCAAATCACCCTGATCGCGCTGCTGATGCTCGGGTGCGGGCTGGCGTTGTGGATGCAGGAAACGCGCGCGGGCGCGGACCGGCGGTCGAGCGAACTCATGCGCGGCGGGGATCGGCTGCGACTGAATGTGTTGCAGGCGAGCGCGTCGTTGCGGGCGTTGTTGCTGGACCCGACAAACAAAGTGGAGGAGCATCGGCGGGAAGAGGCCGAGGCGGAGGCGTTGCGCGGGATCGAACCGATGCTGGTGGCTTACCGGGATGAGGCGGGTTTGCTGATTGCGCTGCGGAACTTGAAGGAGTTCATCGGGCGGGACACGAGCGCGTTTCACAAAAGTGTTTTGCAGGCGTTAGCGCGCGATCCGGCGGAGGCGTTGCAACTGCATCGGGCGAGAGCGGCGGAGCTGCAACTACGCCGAGATGAATTGTTGCGGGACTTGAGCGGGCAGATTGACCGGTTCGCC
>SCTL01000072.1 GCA_004297495.1 Verrucomicrobiota bacterium | reverse complement strand
ACGCCGAATTCCTCGGTGCGCTCACGTACGGATTGCGCCATCGTGTTGCCGGCGACGAGCAGGATCGTGAAGAACACCGCGCTCAGAATCGCGATGAGGATCGCGCCGATGTCGCCGATCTGCGACGCGAAGCCCTGCATGAACGCGCCTTCCGGCTCGGCTTTGGTTTCGTAAGGCGAGTTGGCAAATTCGGCGTCAATCGCCTTGGCCACCTCCGCCGCGTGCGCCGGGTCTTTCACGCGAACGGAATACCAGCCGACCAATCCCTCGCCAGCGGAGCGCGCTTCATCGAAATAATCGTAGCGAAAATAAAATCCGGACGTGTCGGCGCTCTTCTTCACCGCGTCCATGATTCCCACGAGTTCAAACTCCCACGGCTGATCGCCCTTGCGCGGCCAGATGGGCGAAACCAGTTGCACACGATCGCCGATTTTCCATTTGAACCGGTCCGCGAGCGAGCGGCCGGCAATGGCGCCCGTCCGCGTTTTGAGCCACGCCTGCTTTTGATCTTCGGCCAATGAATATTCCGGAAACATCGGCAGAAATTTTTCCGGTTCGACCGGGAAACTGCCGAAGAAGTTTTTCGGCTCGTTCTTGTAAATGCCGTTGAACCAGGTGAAATGCGCCGCCGAGGTCACGCCGGGCAGTCGCTCCATGCGGTCGCGGTAAGTCACCGGCAGATTCATGATCAGCGAAACCTTGTGCCGCACCACCAGGCGATCCGCGCCCGCCATCTCCACGCCCACCGTGAACGCGGTCTTGATCGTGCAAAGCAAACCGTAGAGCACGAACGCGACGAAAATGGAAAGCAGCGTAAGCGAAGTCCGCAACTTCTTGCGCTTCAGATTGCACCAGATGAGATGGAGGAATTTCATTTCACCGGTTCGTTACTCAGTTGGCCTTTGTTGAGATAAACCGTCCGCGACGCGCGCGCCGAGGCGTGCGGATCGTGCGTGACCATGATGATCGTCTTGCCGTGATCTCGGTTCAACGCCTGGAGCAGGTCGAGGATTTCATCGCCGGATTTACGATCCAAATCTCCGGTCGGTTCATCGCACAACAGCAGCGTCGGATCGGTCACGATTCCCCGCGCGATGCCCACGCGCTGTTGCTCGCCGCCCGAGAGCGTGCGCGGATGATGCTTCGCGCGATGCGTCAGCCCAACCACCGCCAGCGCGGTTTCGACGTGTTTCTTCCGCTCGGCCTTGGAGAGATGCGTCAGCAAGAGCGGCAATTCCACGTTTCGTTCCGCCGTCAGCATCGGCATCAGATTGTAAAGTTGGAAAACGAACCCGATATGCCGCGCGCGCCACGCGGCCAGGGCGCGACCGGACAACTGATCAGTGTGCTCGCCGCCTATCATGATCGTGCCGCGCGTCGGCTGGTCGAGGCCGCCGATGAGATTCAACAGCGTCGTTTTGCCCGAACCCGACGGGCCCATCAACGCGAGAAATTCGCCGCGCTTCACGGTCAGATGCAAATCCGCCAGCACGTGAATGTCTTCCGAGCCGCGATGGAAAACTTTTTCCACGCCGTCCACTTTCACCAATTCGCCGTCATTGATATTGCTCATGGTCTCTTTTCCTTCACTGCTGCGCCCGTCGTCAAATCCGCCGGGCCGTCCACGATGACTTTCTCGCCGGCGGAAACCCCGGCGCTCAAAGTCAATTCACTATCCAGCATGCCGCTGATGGCCACGGCCCGCCGCTCCGCCCGGCCATTTTGAACCACGAATACGACGTCGCGTCCATCCTGTTTCTGCGCGGCGTTTTTGGGAATCATGACCGCTCGGCTTCCAGACGCCGCGCCACCAGCTTCGCGAAACGCCACCTTCGCCGCCATCTCGGGGAGAATGCGCGGATCGAGTTTGTCGAAACCCACGCGGACTTTGACGCTGGATTTCTGCCGGTCGGCTGTGGGGATGATGGCGATGACTTTACACGGAATTTTCCAATCGGGATAAGCGTCGAGCGTCGCTTCGACCGGCTGGCCCGCCGTCACGCGCACGATGTAACTCTCGCTGACATCAATTTCGATTTCGAGCGAGTCCATGTCCACAATCGTGCAAATGCCCGTGCGCGTGAATCCGCCGACGGACATCGGGGAAATCATTTCGCCGGGCTGCGCGTTCTTCGTTGTGACCACGCCGGCGAACGGCGCGCGGATGATGGTGTCGTCCATCTGCTGCTGCCACGTCGCCACGGAACGCTCGGCCACGGTCACATCATGCTCCTGCACTTCCAGTTTGGCGTCCAACGCCAGCACGTCCGCCTCCGCGTGATCGTAGTTGGACTGGGAGGAGATTTTGTTTTTAAGCAACTCAGCCTGCCGCTGCAACTCGCGCCCGGCTTCCTTGCGGCGCACGCGCGTCTCTGCGAGCGCGGCTTTGGCGGATTCCAACTGCGCCTGCGCGAGCGAGAGGCTGGCTTTCGTGTTCGTGTCGTCGAGCTTGGCGAGGATTTGCCCTTCCTTGACCTTCATGCCTTCCTCGATGAGCACTTCGGTCACTTTGCCGGTGACTTTGGAGGAAACCGTGGCGGCGCGCCGTGCGGTGACATAGCCGGAAGCGTTCAATACCGCGCGCTCACCACTCGCGCTCGCCACCTCGCGCGCCAGCGCGGTGCTGACGAGAATAGCTTTGGGCCGCATCAGCCACCAGATCGCCGCCACCACCACGATCAAGCCAACCGCGCCAGTCAAAATCGGGCCGATGCGGATTGGCCGCGCCGTGTCGGGGCCGCGTTCGATGCGCAAATCGTCGAGAGTGGGTTTGGGCGCGCTCATGTTCTGCGGTCAAAGAGGCTGGTTCGCTGACATAACTCGCGAATGGTTTAATGGAGTCACCCGTGGAAAGCAATCCAACGAAACGCGAGGCGGCCAGATTTGAAGAGAATTTTCGCGGACCGTTCTATTGCACGAGCATCACCCGATAAAACTTGCGCGGGGTCGCACCCACGGTGTCGGTGGCGATGATATTTGTGCCGGTTGCGGTCAGGTCGGGAATGATGTCGGTCCAGTTTGACTCGGTGAAATCCTGTTTGAACTGCAGGCGATAGACATGGCCGGCGACAGCACTCCAAGTCAGGGCGGCGACACCGTTCGTCAGCGTGAAGTTCGTGATCACCGGGCGCGGCACGACGACGTTGCCCGCGCAGCACACGCTGCTAAACGTGGTGAAGCTCAGCCGCCAACCTTGCGCGAGCGAGCCGGTGTTGGGGTTGCGATCGTCATCAACGTAGAGCGACCACGTGCCGTTGGGATCGAGCCCGGCAAATTGCGTGAGCGAGATAACGTACGGCCCGGCGGGCGAGGGGGCGGAAAGAGAGTCGCTTGCAGTATCGAAGTCGGTGGGTTGATACGTGCCGCTGACGATCTGACCGTTGTCAGGCAGAGCCGCCGCCGCCTCGTCGTCAAACGTGAGCGTGACTCCGCTGATGGCGTTGCCACCGCCGGCGTCAGACATCAACAACGTCTTCTGCCCGTTCGGACCGACGAGCAGAATGTCGAGATCATCCGGGTTGGCGTGCGACAAGCCGTCGAGCGTGACCGTGACTTTTGAAACCGTACCCGTGACGCCCGAAACCAAAATCGTGGAAGGATAAATCGAAGCGGGTCCGGAAGATTTGCTGCCGGGAAGCGTGAGCGCGGTTGCATTCGTCCGGCTGGTGGTTCCCGTGGTCACCGCCCCGAGGGGGAACGCCCAACTCACCGTGCCGAGACTCGCCGCATTGTCCTGAAGTTGAAACGTCGCGGTCACAGTGCCGCCGCACGAACCGCTCGCCGTGAAAGTGAAGGGCAAAACAATCGTGCCTCCGCCAGCCGCCAACGCGCCGACGCTCTGCGC
>SCTL01000806.1 GCA_004297495.1 Verrucomicrobiota bacterium | reverse complement strand
GGAAGAGATGCGCGCCGGCATTCACAAGGCGATTCAGGAGCAGGTGTTCATTCCACTTTTCGTCGTCTCGGCGGAGAACAACATCGGCGTGGCGCGACTCATGGACTTCATCGCCAAGTACGGCTCGTCGCCGGTGGATCGCAAAGTCGTGAAGGCGCTCGATGTGGAGGGCGCGGATTGCGAAGTGACGCTGAACGGCACCGAGCCCGTCTGCTACATCTTCAAGACGATGAGCGAGGCGCAGTTCGGCGAGTTGTCGTTCTTCCGTGTTTACTCCGGGCAGGTGAAGATGGGTGGCGAACTTTACAACACCGACCGCCGCAGCTCGGAAAAGATCGGCCAGATTTATCTGCTCAACGGCAAAATGCGCGAAACCGCCACCGCGCTCAACGCCGGCGACATCGGCGCGGTGGTTAAACTCAAGGACACGCACACGGGCAACACGCTGTGCAATCCGAAACATCCCGTGTCGCTCCCCAAGGTGGTGTATCCCAAGCCGAACATTCACGCGTCGCTCAAGGCCAACGTCAAGGGCGAGGAGGAAAAGATCGCGTCCGGCCTCGCGGCGTTGCATCACGAAGACCCGACCTTCCTGCATAAAGTGGACGGCGAATTGCACCAGACCGTGCTGTCCGCGCAGGGCGAATTGCATCTCGAAGTCATCGCGGACCGCTTGCGCCGCCGCTACAACGTCCACGTGGAACTCGCCGAACCGCGCGTGCGCTATCGCGAGACCATCAAAGGCCGGGGCGATTCCAAGTTTCGCCACAAGAAGCAGACCGGCGGCGCCGGGCAGTTCGCCGAAGTCTGGATGCGCGTCGAGCCAAAGCCGCGCGACACCGGCGTGGAATTCATCCAATCACTCGTCGGCCAGAACGTGGACCGCAACTTCGTCCCGTCCGTCGAGAAAGGCGTCAACAAAGCGTGCGAGGAAGGCATCCTCGGCGGTTACCGCGTCGTGGATGTGAAGATTGATTTCTACGACGGCAAGATGCACCCCGTGGACTCGAAAGACATCGCGTTCCAGGTCGCCGGCTACTTCGCGTTCAAGGAAGCCTTCACCGCCGCGCGCCCGTGCATGCTTGAACCGATCAACGCTGTCGAGATCCGCATCCCCGAGGATTGCATGAGCAAGGTCATGGGCGATCTCTCCAGCCGGCGCGGAAAAATTCAAGGGATGGATGTGGAAGGCAGTTTCCAAGTCATCAAGGCGCACGTGCCGGCGAAGGAACTTTACCGCTACTCCAGCACGCTCCGCTCGCTCACGGGCGGCCGCGGCGTGCATACGGAGGAATTCAGCCACTACGAAGAAATGCCGCGCGAGCAGGAAGCCAAGCTCGTCGAGGAATACAAGAAGCACCGCGCCGAAGGAAACAACCACGAATGAAACGAGCGCCGGAATCCCGGCGCTCTGAAATCTTTCCGCACTCGCGAACGGCCAGTCGCCCGCTACTTGTTCGCGGATTTTTCGTTCCGCACCTGCTTGCGCACGCGGTAGAAGTAGCCGGCGCCGAAGACGGCCATCGCGCCGCACATCGCCCATTGTGACGCTTCGGGTACGGGAACGAGATCCAGCGTC
>SCTL01000805.1 GCA_004297495.1 Verrucomicrobiota bacterium | reverse complement strand
TGCCGGATGGGGCGCAATGGGTTTTACGCGCGACCCGTCGCTGGCGCGCGCGGTCAGGAAGTTCCGTGATTTGGCCTTGAGTCGCAACACCGTCAAACTGTCATCTCAGCGCGCCGCAAAAATATTTCTGCGCACTGCCGCGCATTATCCGGCGATCTATTCGCTCACTCGCCGCGCCTATTATCAAGGGCAGGCAGTAGTCTCACGAGTTCGGAAAATTCGGCAACGCCGTCCATCGAACGAACCGACGCAAACTTGCATCGCCGGCTTTCCGCCGGACTGGACGGCGGCAGACAGCCACGCCGCCGAATGGAAACTCCCAGCCACGCGGCTGGATGGCGCGCTGGCTTTGTGGAACCTGAAACACGCTGATTCATTCCACGCCGCGCGGTTGGAGTTGGCGCGCCGTTACCACGAGAATCTGGCGGGCGCCAAGGGAATCGCTCGTCCGAAGATCGCGCAATCCGCGCTGAGTCACTACACCGTCCGCGTTAATGCAGTCGTTAGAAATCAGTTGAAGGATCGCCTCTGCCGGGCGGGCGTTTATACGATTTCGCTGTGGACGTTTCCGCCGCACCTCAGCCCGCAGGAATTTCCTGAAACGGCTCGCGTGAGTTCCGAAGTCGTGAATCTCCCGTTGTCGCCCTGGATGTCAGTCAATCAAGTGGATTGGGTCTGCGAACTTCTGACCCGCTGTCTCGCGGAGTGTTCACTCGGCTGAGTCGGTTTCCCGCCGCTTGCCAATGTTTTTCAGCCGGTAAGCCGAGCGCAGCACCGCGCGTCCGACCGGCATGGCGGCGGAGCGCAGTTGCGTCAGGATTCGGTATTTCGATTTGTAAATCATCGGCGCCGTGGTTTCTTCGCCGCCGAATTTGCGTTTGAAATCCATCGTCCCCACCATGTTGAAGACTTCCATGCCGCGCTGCTTCCAATATCTCAGGCCGTACCAGTGCACCAGTTCGTTGGGATAAAGTTTCTGATACTGACGCCAGCTCGCGCCGCCGATGTAGTACGCCACGCGGCCAAACGCCGGATAAATGCCGGTGGCGATGCAATGGCCCTCGGCGTCCCGCGCGCGCACCAGCAGCAACATGCCGGTCGGATGCAGGTGCTTGATCAATGCGCGCACGCGTTCCGCGCCGTAGTGCGGCATCAGACCCTGCTTGGCAAAAACATCCTTCAGTTGCGCCGCGTAGTCGTCGGCGAACCCCGCGTCGCTGGCTTCTTCAAGCACGACGCCGTTCTTTTCGCCTTTCCGAATCGTCCAGCGACACGACTTGGTCATGCGGCTCAGCAAGACATCTTCGCTCTGAGTCAGATCAACTTCCATCGTGCCGTGCATCTCGTGGCTGAAACCCAAACCGGTGAGGTCTTCCAATTTCAGGTGCGCGTCCGTGACCTCCAGGTAAATACAACCCAATGTCTTGAAGGCAAATTCCGACAGGGCCTCGACCGCGAGCCGGCGCGGCACCGTCGGCAACAAATTGAATCCCATGTACGGCGTGCTCCAACCGCGCAACGGACTGCCCAGAATTTTCAACCCGAACTTTTTCACGACGCAGCCGGCAAAATATCCCAATGTGTCGTTCCCATCCCGGAGCGCGGCCAACACCGGCGTCCCGCCCTGGCTTTCGGCGAGAAACGCCAGCCAGGCCGGAGTTTGAAAAACAATCCGGTCGGGAAAAGCGGCGAGCGCCTTCGCCCACTCTTGCGAATCAAGGGTTACCAGTTCAAATCGCGGCATGTGTCAGGTCTGTTTTATTTTAAGGAAAGCTTTGCGTCCGGTCGAACGTTGGCGCACGCATCGCGGCAGTGATGAGCATTCATCATTACTTTCACGCGTTTCACCGGAGCCGGTAAATCTCAAGCGTTTCCTGTTTGGAATCATCCTGCCCGGAAGCAGTCTCCGCCTTGCCCTTGTGCATGATGTCGTAAAAGACAAACGCGCGGATGCGCTCCGCCAGACTCGGTTTCGCGACCGGCAGGGCGAGCGTCGCGGTATGGACTAGCGTGGCCCGCTGCAATTGTTCCCGCAACTCGGGCGTGATCGCGCAGGCCGGGTCCACGACGAACAGCGTGGGGGCATTCGTCTGCCGGATCATTTGCGGGATTTCGTCCAACTCCGCCGGCGTGCGAATTCCAAAAAAAATCCGGCGGTCGCCCGCCACCCGCACCGCGCGACCGGCGCTCGTGTCCGACGGTTTGAACGGGCGGCGTCCTGGTTCGAGGTTTGTCAGCACCACATCGGTCGCGACCGAATGGCTGGCAATGAACTCCCCGATGACCCGCGACGTGTCGGATAATGCGGGAATGGAATCGTAGAGATAAATCTCCGCCATCCCCGGCAAGCAAAGCGCGATCAACACCCACGGAAGAAATCTCTGGCGATGCTGGATCGCCAGCGCCGTCAACACCGCCGCCGGGAATAACGCGTAAGCATAAATTGAAGTCTCGTTGATAAAATATTGCGGCAGCGCCAATGCGCTCAGTCCCCAGCAAACGAAATAGACCAGCGACGCGAGCACGAGCGGGGAGCGATTTTGGCGGCGATGGAACAGACCCACCACGCTCCCGAGGATCAGCGGCAACCCGACGAACATCACGCTGCGAAGCGGCACCAGGCCCAGCACCTTCCACCAGCGGGAATGCGCCCCGCCGGTGCCGCCGGCTTCCATGCGGACGTGATGGTGCAGCCCGCCGAAATCCGCTTCGTAGTATATCACGCCCAACAGAAACAGCGCCGAAGTCAGCACCGCCGCCACGAGAATGCGCCCCGCCACGGGGTGTTTGAGCGGATCGGCCAGCTTGCGAAACGACAGCCGCTGCCACTCCACCGCGAGCACGATCAGCGCCGGCACGATGGTCAACGGAAACCAATCCGTCTGCACGGCGAGAAACACCGACAGCCCGATGAAACGGCCCGGCAATGGCGACGTCGGCGATTCCGTTTTCTCCCGGCTCAACAGATACGCGCCCAGCGGCCACAGCACCGCGGCGATCGTTGTGGCGTTCGTCACTTCGGAATCCAGATGCAACGTCACCGGCGCCAAAGTCACGAGCACCGCGCCGCACCACGCGCTGAAGCGGTCGAAGTGCCGGTCCAACGCGCAAAAAGTCAGTACGCTCGCCGCGAGCCGCAGCAGCATGGCCAGCGCCGCGCCGCCCGCCGCCCCCGCGAATGTGTAGAGGAGCGTGTAAACCCACATGATCGGATACGGATGGTGGCTGCGGTTGAATAATTCCGGATTGGGAAGAATGCCCGTGTCCGTGCCCGGGCTGAGAATCGCCGCCCCGTGGCGATGCCAGAAACCATATTCCAAAAGCTTTTTGGCCTGCCAGGTTTCGAAACTCATCAGCAGTTCGACCTGCATCAGGGGATAGATCAGAACGACTACCCAAATGGCTGCGATGGACCAAATCGCGGACCGCTTGGACTTGCAGACGAAAGAAGAAAATCTCGATGGCAGGTCCGTCGCTTCGGTCATAAAAATCGCGCCATGCTTTCACACGCCCCCCGTGGTTGGCAAGATTCAATGCCGCCACCGGCGGAGGCTTCCCGAAAAAAAAGCGGCCGGGAGCAACTCCCGGCCGCTGACATTTGCGGGACGCAGTGACTACTTCTTTTCTTCCTTCTTCTCGTCCTTTTTCTCGTCCTTCTTCGGATTGCACTTTTCACAGACCTTGCCGGCTTTCTTGGCTTCGACACAGCACTTGTGCGTGCAGTCCTTGCCGTCGGCGGCGGCTTTTTCGCAGCAGGTTTTTTCCGCGGCGAAGCTGACCCCGGTCAACAGGGCCGTGGCGATGGCGGCAGCGATGAGCGTCTTGAGAACTTTCATTTTTCCTTTCATGTTTGTTGGTTGATTGGCGAACTAACGGTCATCCCGAACCGGCGCAACGCCAAATCTCTTCGCGTCGCGTCGTCCCGGGATGGCGGCGGGAGCATAGATCAGCCGCCGGCCCTTTGTCCAGCCGCCGAAAACTGACGCGGGTGCGACTGAAAGTGACGGTCCGTTGCGGACTCTTAATCTTAATCTTCTTCTTGATCTTAATCCTGAAAGCTCAATGAAGAGATTAAGATTAGGATCACGATTAAGATCAAGACGCGGCACGTTGGCCGTCACTTCTGGTCGCACCCAACGGCCGCCCGTCCCGGGCGCTTGCGTTCGCGCGCATTTGCCAGCAACCTACGCCCCGCCGATGCAGGACTTGCTGACAAAAATGAGAGCGCACGCGGCGGAGCGGTTGCCGCTGCCGCCGGGTGAATCCCCCGCGCAAAACCTCGCGCCCTACACCACGTTCCTGAAAGTGGAGACGCATCGCCTGCTCCAGGCGCATCGCGAAGGTCACGGCGGCCTGGTCATCTGCGCCGCGCGCGCGGAGATGATGGATTTGCTGTTGCGCCATTTGTGGGACGCGGCCAAAGCCACCTTGTCGGCGGAACTGCAAAAAAAATTTCCCGCCATCGCGCTGGTCGCCATCGGCGGCTACGGGCGCGGCGAATTGAATCCGCACAGCGACGTGGATTTCATGTTTCTCGAACAGGGCCAGGTCGTCGCGGGCGGCAAGGCCCTGCCCGCGCTCGCGCGATTGATTGATGGCATTCTGTATCCGCTCTGGGATTTGCGGCTCAAGGTCGGGCACTGCGTCCGCAGTGTCGCCGATTGCGTACGCGAGGCCAACGGCGACATGCAATCCAAGACCGCGCTCATCGAGGCGCGGTTTCTCGCCGGCGACGAGGCGTTGTTCAAAAAATTCCAGACGACGCTGGTCGCCAAGTGCGTGGATGATCACGAGTCGGAATACATCGCCCAGCGCATCGAAGACCAGGCCACGCGCCGCGCAAAGTTCGGCAACTCGGCGTGCATGCAGGAGCCGAACTTGAAGAACGGCTGCGGCGGTTTGCGCGATTTTCAAAACCTGCTCTGGATGGCTTTCTTCAAGTATCGCACGCGTTCGCTGGCGGATTTGCAGGCGAAGGAACTGGTCAGCGACCAGGAACGGCGCGAACTGGAGACGGCTTACGATTTCCTGCTGCGCGTGCGCAACGAACTGCACTATCACGCCAGCCGGCCCGTGGACGTCCTCGGCAAAAACCTTCAGCCCGCCATCGCCGGCAACCTCGGCCACAACGAACGTTCGCCGAGCACGCGCATCGAGAAATTCATGCGCGAAGTTTATACGCACTCGCGCAACATCTACCTCATCACCCGCACGCTCGAGCAACGCCTCGCCCTGCTGCCCAATCCCGGCGACGACCGTTCCCTGCGCCGCTTTCTCCCCAAGCGCACGCCCAAACTGACCGAGCCCGTGGATGGTTTCCGCTTTTCCGACAAGGAGGTTTACGCCGCTTCAAACCGCATTTTTCGCGATCAGCCGCGCCGGTTGATGCGCGCGTTCCTGCACGCACAACAGCGCGGGCTGCGGCTGCATCCCGATCTCGCGCAGATGATCCGCCATAATCTCGGGCTTGTGGATCGCGAGTTCCTGCACGACGAGCACGTGAGCGAAACGTTTCTCTCCATTCTCAACCAGCGCGGCAACGTCGCCCGCATTTTGCGCGCGATGCACGAGGTGGATTTCCTCGGCAGCTACGTGCCCGAGTTCGGACGGCTGACCTGTCTCGTTCAGCACGAATTCTATCATCAGTACACCGCTGATGAGCACACGCTCGTCTGTCTTGAACAGGTGGACCGCATCTGGGAAGCCGCGCTGCCGGCCTATCAGCCTTACGCGCCGCTGCTGCAAAGTCTGGACCGCCCGTTCCTGCTCTATCTCGCGCTGCTCTTGCACGACACCGGCAAACCCACCGGCCACGGCCGGCATTCCGACGAAGGCGCGGACCTCGCCATGCGCGTGACGCGGCGGTTGCGGCTGGATGAACCCGCGCGCGAGGCGTTGCATCGCGTGATCAAGCATCATCTGCTCATGGCCAGCCTTTCGCAGCGCCGCGATCTCGATGATCCCGCCGTCCTCCGCCATTTCTCGCGCGAAGTCCAGACGCCCGAGGCGCTCACGCTGTTGACGGTGCTCACGTTCGCCGACGCGCAAGCCACCAGCGACAAACTCTGGAACGGTTTCAAGGATTCACTGCTCTGGCAGTTGCACAACAAGA
>SCTL01000804.1 GCA_004297495.1 Verrucomicrobiota bacterium | reverse complement strand
GAAATGATCGTCGTCCGAAATTTTATTGCCCGCCGCCAATGCCTGACGCTTGGCGTCGGTGCGGTGGAAACTGAGGCGGCAAGAATTTTGCGGAAAAGGTCCCTAGCGTGTCGGGTGGCTTGTATTATAGTGACTGCATGAACGTCCCCATGAAATCTCAGAACCGAACCGGATTTACACTCATCGAACTTCTCGTAGTAATCGCCATCATTGCCATTCTGGCGGCGATGCTGTTGCCGGCGCTGGCGAAAGCCAAGGGCCGCGCGAATGCGATTTCCTGCATGAACAATACGCGACAAATTATGCTGGGTTGGACGATGTATCTTGGGGATTCGAACGACAAGTTTTGCAAAAAAATCGTGGCGAACAACATGGATTGGACCGCGGCGCCAGACAATACGAACTGGTCAAAGCTGGTGGATCCGGATCAATCCTCGTTGGGGGGTTATGTCAAGGCGCCCGGATCCTACAAGTGTCCGGCGGACAAATATCAGTCGCCACAGAATCCCGGGCCGCGTGTTTTGAGCATGGCGGTGAATTCCTCGCTGGGGAATTCCGTGACGACTGCGAACGCCATTCCGGGCCGGACATATTTTTCCGCGACCAAGGTGACCGAGTTGGTTCAACCGGGCGCGGCGAACACTTATGTGACCGTGGACGAACATCCTGACAGCATTGATGACGCAATTTTTTACATTGACCCCGGCTCGGCCTCGGCCAATGCGCAGCTTCGTAATGTGCCTTCCAGTTTCCATTACGGTGGCGGCTGCAACTTTTCCTTTGCCGATGGCCACTCCGAAATCCACAAGTGGAAGGATGACGCCAAGCATCCAGAGGTGAATTACACGAAACTGGGCAACATTCAGGCCAGAAACACGGATTACCAGTGGCTTCAGGACCACATGCCGTGGAGATGAGTTGGCGATTTCTTCCATCACTTTTTAACAACCTGATTTAATTCAAACTCACCAAGCACCCCAGTTCACGAGTTCCCAGCTTTACCCGCAAACCCCAACACCAAACAAATCATGAACCCCACACCTACTACGTCCCAAAGTTTTCCGGCGCGATCAGCCGGTCGCTTCGCGGCCACGATCGCGCTGCTTGCCCTCGCGCTTGGCTTTGCCAGCTCGTCAGTTTGGGCACAGACTATTACCATGCGCTCGCAGCCTTTGCGCTTCACCGTGCCAAAGGGAACTGTTTATAGCAATGCAACGGTGCTGACCATTGTCACGTCTGGCAATCCCACGCCCACCAACCATCTAGCCGTGACTGGCATCCCGGGGTCTGGGAATGCCAATGCTTGGTTGAGCCAAACCGAAATCACCAGCAACGCGACGACTCTGGTCACTTTGAATTACACCAACGACGCAACCATCGCTGGCGGAACTTACGACCTAGCCGTGGAAGGAACCGGCGATTCGACCTATAGATTGCCTGTACCCGTCATCGTCGCCTACGTCTGGAGTGGCGTGGATTTCACGAACGCGGTTTCAACTAACTTTACGTCAACCGGTAACTGGAAAGGTGGAGTGGCTCCAGGTGCTGCGGATGATGTCGTATTCAACGATGGTGGCGGGCAGGCGGCCGCAACAGGGCCGACAAATATCATCGTCGCCGCCTCAGCAACGGTGAACTCGATTCGATTTGCCTCGGAAGCCAGCGGATCGAGGGCGCACAACATGGAAATCCAAAACGGCGCGACTTTGTCGGTGACAGGCTCAGGTCTGTCATTCAGCCTGCATCGCGACACCAAGCTGGTAGCCCAGCCAATTCTCGCGACGATTTCGGGTGGCGGCACTTTGTCAGTGGCTAATTCCGCCGCTCAAATTGGCGTTCTCCTCGACGGTCAGCAAAACGCAACCTGGGACATGCGTAACTTGAACAATTTCGTGGCGGACGTGAGCCGGATTGGTCTGGGTAACTATCGCATCTGGCCCAACTACTACACCAACGGCTATGTCAGCCCCGCAGGCGCGGGGATCGCCAACCCTCCCACACGATTTGTGCCGCTGGTCTTCCTGGCGAAGACCAACATCATCAAGTGCAGTTGGACGGATCCAAACGCGTACGCTGATAACGGCATTCGTGACTACGCGCTTGAAATCGGCAACGACGAAGCGTCCGGAACGACTGCCAACATCACGTTCCGGCTTGGAATTTCAAACGCGTTCTTCCTGGACAGTCTTTGCTATTCGCACAGTGGCAAAGGCGGCGGTGGCAACAGCTTCATCTTTAATTCCGCCGGGTCGTACGCTCTCTATCGCGGCATCGGCGGCGGTCGCATGTCGGTTTGGGCGCAGGGCGATGCCTCCGGGAATGCATCCTCGGGTAGTAACGTCAGAGGGACGGTGGTTGACTTCGGCAACGGGCAGGTTGATGCCATGGTGGACAAACTCTACTTGGGCCGCAGCCGCACCAACACGACCGGTATCACCATTCAAGGTACGCTCACCCTTGGCGGTGCTTCCCTCGGCAGCATTTTTGACGTCAATACTGCCTACCTCGGTTCTCAGGACGCCGATAACCTCGGCACTCCCACCCAAGCGATCAGCGGCCCAACTGGCACAGTGAACGTCAACAGCAATGCGACGTTCAAAGTGAACCGGACGCTACACCTTGGCTACACGACTGCCGCCGCCTCCGGTACCCCCACCTATCCAGAAAACTGCTCTGGCATCCTCAACATCAGCGCGTCCGGCACGGTGATGGCCAGCAACATTCTGTGCGGCGGCGTCACAAAATTATCCGTGAACGACAACATCTTCATGAACAAGGGAAACCTGATCGTCACCAACGGCATCGGAACGGACTACGCGGTCAACAACTTGATCATGACGAACGGCTCGACACTGACGCTGTATAATGTTTCCACGACGGTGCCGACAATTTACGCGAAGACCTTCTCGGCGCCTTCCGTGGGTCCTGCGACGTTGCTGAACATCCCAACCTTGTCGGCCACCTACCCGGTCACGATTCCGTTGATCGCTTATACGAATGCCGGTCCGTCGCTCGGAGGATTGGCGCAGGGAACACTGCCTTCCGGTGTGCGAATCACCTCGATTGCGGATAACACCGTGAACAAAACCATTGACATCACTTTCAACACGGGTGTTGCCAACGTTCTTGTCTGGCGCGGCAACGTCAACAACACTTGGGACACCGTCACCAAGAACTGGGTCACGTTGGGTGGTGGAATCGCCACCAACTTTGTGGACGGCGACTCGGTCATTTTTGACGACACCCTCACCGGTTCGGCTAGCGTCAACGTTTCCGGCACGGTCTCGCCGGGTCAATCGGCTGCGACCTACGGCATCGTTGTCAGCAACACAACGGCCGCTTACAGCTTCAGCGGCGGATCAGTCGGTGGCAGTGTGACGCTCCATAAAGTGAACAGCGGCAGCTTGGCCATTAACACGACCTTCACACCAGGCGTTGTGATGGATGGCGGTTCGCTGACCGGCTCCGGCAGCGTCGGTCAGACCTTTGCAGGCTATGGCACGACCATGACCGGTTTCAATGGAACGGTTTCCGGCGGGTTGACTGCTTCAAACGCGGCGGTCTTGATCACGTCACTTGCCACGGTTTCCGGCGGTCTTACTGTGTCAGCGGGCGCACTTACGAACAACGGCATCATCGCCGGCGGCGCCTCGATCGCTGATAATGTGTACCTGACGAATGGCGGCACGATGAACATCACGGTGCCTTGGCTCATTCAGACAAATTCGGTGCTGGTCAACAACGGCCTTATCAACCAGTCGGCTCCGGGGGCGGGCGACTTTGGTTTGACGGTGAATGGGCTTCTCATGGGAACGGGCACGATCAACGCCGTACAGAACGGTAACAGCAACCGCGTTGTCATCAACCCTGGTGGTCAATTAATGATCGGCAACGCACCGGGCCAGATTGCCGCCGTCAACATGTACACTCGGTTGGACTTGTCCCGCGGTTCCTTGACGATGATTGATGTGGACCCCTCCACCACGAACGACATCATCAACATCACCCAAAACGGGTCGACCGCAGCTGGCAAGGTGAACTTCATGAACAACAGCTTCCCGGGTGTCGGTGGAACGTTGTTCATAAATCGGCTCGGCGCGACACCATTCACGCTGGCGACTACAATTGTTCCCATCTACTCGGCAGGCAGCCCGTTGAACGCGGTGGACAACGCCAATCCGTTGCGCCCCGTGGTCATTCCCGCACCGGGCACGAATCTCGTCTGGGACCTGACCGACCTCGTCACCAATTTGACTTTGCGCGTGGTCGGCCCGCCGACGCTGACGAATACTTTCGACGGCACGAATTTCGTCTTCAGTTGGTCAGACGTCTATCGTAGCTGGAGTTTGCAGGCGCAAACGAACGGTTTGGACGTTGGCTTGAACACCAATTGGTACACCATTTCCGGCTCCCAATTGACCAACTTCAACACGCAGCCGGTCAATCTAACCAATCCGGCGGTCTTCTACCGCATGACGTATCCGTGATCCGATCGGACATAACACCCGGACACTGAATCATTCATCGCCGGGGATTGGAGCAATCCGGTCCCCGGCGATTTCTTTGGCGACCCTGGAATAATCTCAAACCGAAGACCGTCACATTAGAATGAACAACACGCGCATCTTTCTGCCGCGACTCTGCTGGATCCTTCTTGGCCATGCCATCGTCATCAGCGGTGGTGGAGCGCCCGTCGCCGCTCCCGCGCCGGACTCCACGCCCCGGCAGATTCCCGCCTTCCCCACCGCCGAAGGCTACGGCCGATTCGCCCAAGGTGGGCGCGGTGGGCGCGTGCTCCATGTCACCAATTTAAACGATTCCGGCCCGGGATCGCTCCGTGATGCCGTCGAGCAATCCGGCCCGCGCACCGTCGTCTTCGATGTCTCCGGCCTCATCACGATCGAGTCCCGGCTCATCATCCGCAGTCCCAATTCCAATCTCACCATCGCCGGCCAGACTGCGCCCGGCAAAGGCATCAGCCTCCGCAAATTCAACCTGGGTATGTTGGGCGCGACCAATGTCATCATCCGCTACGTTCGCGTCCGGCCCGGCAACCTTTCCGGCACGACCCTCGATGGCATGGGCATGGCCTCCGCCAACGACTGCATCATTGACCACTGCTCGATCAGTTGGACGCTCGACGAAGCCTTCAGTTCGCGCGGCGCGCACAACATCACGCTCCAGCGCACGCTCATCTCCGAAGCGCTCAACGATGCCGGCCACAAAAAATATCCGCCCGGCACGCAGCACGGCTACGCCGCCAGCATCGGCGGCGACATCGGCAGCTTTCATCACAACCTGCTGGCGAATTGCGAGGGCCGTAATTGGAGTCTCGCCGGCGGCTTGAATAAAAATCCCGCGACCTACGCTGGCCGCATGGACTTGCGGAACAACGTTGTCTTCAATTGGAAACACCGCGCGACGGACGGCGGCGCGCACGAGGTCAACTTCGTGAACAATTACTACCAACCCGGCCCCGCCACGGAATTTTTCTACGCGCTCAACGCGCAATACGGCGGCTTCCCCGGCACGCAGCAGTATTATTTTGCCGGAAACGTCATGCCCGGCCATTTCGGTTTGACGAACCAGGAGGCGGGCCGCAAAGCGACGACGGAACGCGGCGGAAAATTGCCGGAGACTTACAGCGCGTGGGTGGACAAGGAATTTTTTCCGCCGTTCGTGAAAACACAAACGGCGGCCGAGGCTTACACGAACGTTCTCGCGGATGTCGGCTGCAATTTCCCCACGCTCGACGATCACGACAAGCGCATCATCGCCGAAGTCCGCAGCGGCAAAACCACGTTCAAGGGCAGCAAGACCGGTTTGCCCGGCCTGCCCGACTCGCAGGACGATGTCGGTGGCTGGGAAAATTATCCCGAAGTTCACCGCACCGCAGATTGGGACACCGATGGCGATGGAATGCCGGACGCCTGGGAAAAAGCGCACGGTCTGAATCCAAAAGACTCCGCCGACGGTAACAAGGATCTGAACGGCGACGGCTACACCAATCTGGAAAAATTCCTGAACTCCCTCGTCGGCGAGTACACCTTTTCAGATAAGTCCCATCCGTCCCACTAGTCTCCCGATGCACCTCACCGGCATCATTCCCCCGATGGTCACGCCGCTGCGTGACCGCGACGCGCTTGATCTTGAAGGTCTCGAGAAACTCATTGAGCACATCCTCTCCGGTGGCGTGAACGGGTTGTTCATTCTGGGTACCACTGGCGAAGGTCCGAGCCTCAGCTATCGCCTGCGCCGCGAACTCGTTGAACGCGTTTGTCGGCAAGTCAAGCAACGCGTGCCCGTGCTCGTCGGCATCACCGACACCGCGTTCGTCGAATCCATCAACGTCGCGCGCGCCTCCGCCGACGCCGGCGCGGATGCCGTGGTCGTCGCGCCGCCGTATTATTTGCCGGAAGCCCAGCCTGAGTTGCGCGAGTATCTCGAACACTTGGTTGCCGAGCTGCCGCTCCCGTTGTTTCTCTACAACATGCCCGCGTTGACGAAAGTCAGCATCGAGGCAGACACCGTTCGTTGGGCGCTCGGCCACTCGCGCATCGTCGGCCTCAAAGACAGTTCCGGCGACCTGGACTATTTCCGCAACGCCGCCCAATTATTGAAGCAACGCCCCGACTGGTCGCTGTTCATTGGCCCGGAAGAAAAACTTTTGGGTGCGCTGCAAACCGGCGGCCACGGCGGCGTCAGCGGCGGCGCGAATCTGTTCCCGAAACTCTACGTGAGACTTTGCGAAGCTCACCGGGCTGGAGATTTTGCCCGGGCGCAGGAACTGCAAACGCAAATCCAGCGCGTCAGCGATTCGCTTTATCACATCGGCAAACATTCCTCGTCCATCATCAAAGGCATCAAGTGCGCGCTCACCTGCCTGGGCGTTTGCAACGATTTCATGGCCGAACCGTTTCATCGTTTCCGCGCAGAAGAACGCGCGCTCGTTCAGACCCGCTTGAAAGAACTTGAGGCCGACCTCGTGAAACTGAAACTCTGAGCGCGGCATGTGCCCGACTCTTAATCGTAATCTTACTCTTACTCTTAATCCCTCCAGCGCTGCGGAGATTAAGAGTAAGATTACGATCACGAACCGCCTTCTCCGTTTCTGTGCCGCTTTCGTGTGTTTCGTGTGTTCCGTGGTAGGCAGTCAGACTCGTGCCGCCGACTTCTTCGTGTTGAAACCGGAAACCTTCTCCCACCACATCGCGCGCTTCAACGGGATGGCTGATGAAACCATCACCAACTTCGTCTCCAACGCCAAGTCATGGAACTGGCTGCAAAAGAATATCCCGCTCTTCGAGTGCCCCGACTCCGAGGTCGAGGAGCTTTACTATTTTCGCTGGTGGTCCTATCGCAAACATGTCGTCAAAACGCCGAAAGGTTTTGTCATCACCGAATTTCTTCCGCCGGTCAGTCACGCCGGCGAATTCAACACCATCAGTTGCGCCGCCGGCTTCCACCTCGCCGAAGCCCGCTGGCTGCGCGACGACCGTTACCTGAATGACTACACGAAATTCTGGCTGCGCGGAAACAAAGGCAAGCCCCAGGCGCACTTCCACAAATTCAGCAGTTGGTTCGCCGCCGCCGCGTATGACCGCTATCTCGTCAATGGCGACAAAAAGTATATCACGAGTTTGCTCTCCGACCTCGTTGCCGACTATCGCGCGTGGGAAGCCGAGCGCCAGCTCACCAACGGCCTCTTCTGGCAATTCGACGTGCGTGATGCGATGGAAGAATCCATCTCCGGCTCGCGCACCGCGAAGAATATTCGGCCCACGATCAACAGCTACATGTTTGGCAACGCCCGCGCCGTCGCGGAAATCGCCCGCCTCGACAACAAGCCAAAGCTGGCCGCCGAGTTCGAAGCCAAAGCCGCGGACCTCAAGCGCCTCGTCGAAGAAAACCTTTGGGACGGCAGTGCAAACTTTTTCAAAGTCCTCGCTGCCACCACCGATTCATCTGCCTCATACGTCCCATCCTCCGCCCGCGAAGAACTCGGTTTCCTCCCGTGGACGTTTGATTTGCCGGAGACGAATCGGGGGTTCGACTCCGCTTGGTCACAGTTGACCGACCCTCAAGGCTTCAATGCTCCGTTCGGCCTCACGACCGCCGAGCGTCGGCATCCGCAATTCCGCTCGCACGGTTCAGGCAAGTGTGAGTGGGACGGCGCGGTCTGGCCCTTCGCCACTTCGCAAACCCTTTACGCCCTTGCAAACGTTCTGCGCCCGAACTCCCTCTCCCCATCCGATGGGGAGAGGGCCGGGGTGAGGGGCTTCCCAGTTTCGCGTACAGATTATTTCTCCGCCTTCCTCACCTACGTTCACAGCCAGCACGCAGACGGTCAGCCTTACATCGGAGAATACCTGGATGAAGTCACCGGCAG
>SCTL01000803.1 GCA_004297495.1 Verrucomicrobiota bacterium | reverse complement strand
CGCGACGCCTCTCCCGCAAAAATGATTTACGAATGACTGACCGCGAACTCCAACTCAGGGCCGTCCGCCTGCGCAAAAAAACGCTCGAAGTGATTTTCCGCGGCGCGAAAATGTTGACGCTGTTTCTTTGCTTCTGCCTTTCGGCAATCGAAAGTGAGGCCGGCCACGACATGCGTTTTGAAAGTTTGGACGGCGATGTGACGACGAACGAATACCGATCGTTCATCGAGCATCTCGACCGGCAAATGCCGCCGACGCCGAGCAACAATATCGGCAACGTCATGGTTTATGAACGTGTCGGTGGCGCGACGCTTCACGGCATGCAGACGTTTTATTCGTTCACTCATGATAAACGCGTTCTCGACAAAGCCGTTGAGTGGTCGGATGCGTTTCTTCATGCTCGCAACGACCCGGTCACCGGACGGATGCAATGGACCGGCAACCGCGAACTTTGCTGGCCGAACAAGGAGACCAACGATGTCATCGCCGCGTATAGCGGCGCCGAAAACGGCGATGTGATAGAGCACATCGTAAATACTGCCCGGCTGATTCTGGAGGACTCTTCGCTCTGGAAGGAGACTCCACCACCGGACAAATTTGGTTTCGGTGCGACCTATCTCGACCGCGCGAAAACTTATGTCCGTGAATGCCAGCGCAGCGCCGAGACCACCATCGTCCCGTGGTTTCTCCGGAACACGAAGGATGGCTATCGTCTGTATCGTCCCGAGGCGCCTGCTTATGTGAAGTTTTTTAATGAAACCGGCCCGCTGCCTTGGAATCAGCAGCAATGCATCGTCGGCGGATTGCTTCGGCTCGCGCAAGGCCATCGCCTGCTCGATGACGGGAATACCAACATCGTTTTCTATGAACAAATCACTCGCGACGCCGCGGTGTGGTTCTTTGAAAATGCCAAACTCGTCAACGTGAATGGCCACAATTGTTACGACTGGGGATATCTTGCGGTGGATGACCCGGAAGAACATCGCGAAGACACCGGCCATTCATTTTACGACACGTATGTCCTGCGCGCCTACGACGCGAAGCTGGGAGTGGAGCGTGTGCAATTGCAACGCCTCATCAACACGGCGCTCTTTGTCATCAATCGCGGCTCAAATGTCTTTGGCGGATACGTCAACGGCGTCACCAACCAATATCGCGAGGCGAGAAAATTTTTACATTATCCGTGGATCGAAATGTCCGTGTTGGACAGACGCCTTTACGAACTGACGGCGAATGCCGTTCTTGTCAGTCACGAATTTTACGACGACATTCCGGTCGAAGCCGCCGTGCTTTATGCGAAACATTATTGGGCGACGCATGAGCCCGAGCCCGAAGTCGCGGACAATGCTAAACCTGCTACTGCTCCGGGCAAGCCGCGACCGCCTACACGTCACGACAATGAATCGTCGCTGTTGGCAGTTCTGAACAGACACCGATGGCTTACGGCTGGAATTACCGCGCTGTGCTGGCTTGTGACTAGCTTGCTGATAAAATTTTCCAGGCGCTCGAAGACCAGCGTCGTTTCCAAAAACCAAAATTCATGACCGATCGCGAACTCCAACTCAAAGCCGTCCACCTGCGCAAGAAGACGCTCGAAGCGATTTACGAAGCAGGCGCGGGCCACACCGGCGGCGGGCTTTCCTGTCTCGACATTTTGAACGTGCTTTACAACCGCGTTCTCAACGTGTCGCCGGAAACTTTTTCCAGCCCGACGCGCGACCGTTACGTGCAGAGCAAAGGCCACTCGGTCGAGGCGCTCTACGCGGTGCTGGCGGATCGCGGTTTTTTCCCCGAAGCCGATCTGAAAACCATCTGCCATTACCAGTCGCACTACGTCGGCCATCCCACGCGGCACATTCCCGGCATCGAGATGAACACCGGCGCGCTCGGCCACGGATTGCCCATCTGCATCGGCATGGCGCTCGCCGCGAAAATGGATGGCGCAAAGTTTCGCGTGTTCACGCTGCTCGGCGACGGTGAACTCGCCGAAGGTTCGAACTGGGAAGCCGCGTTGGCAGCCGCGCATTACAAGTTGGATAACCTCACAGCGATCATTGATCACAACACACTTCAGATCACCGGTCACACGCGCGATGTGATGAGCAACGAACCGCTCGACGAAAAATGGCGCGCGTTCGGCTGGGCCGTGAAAGTGGTGAACGGCCACGATTATGCCGCGCTCACCGAAGCGTTGAGCAAGCCTGCCGAACTCGGCAAACCAACTTGCGTCATCGCGAACACGACGAAAGGTCGCGGCGTGAGCTTCATGGAAAACGTGGCCAAGTGGCATCACGGCGTGCCGAGCGAAGCGGAATTGAAACAAGCGCTGGCCGAACTTGATGCGGCGGAAGCCAAACTGAAGGAGGGCTAAATATGTTTGAGCGATTCAAGAAATTCGTTGAGAACACAAACAATCCGCATTTTCTCGCTCAGGCTCAAAGCACAAAAGCATTGATCGCCTTTTGTGAAAAACATGACCAAGGTGGACCTAGAGTTGATTCGTTGCGAGAGTGTCTCAAAGCACTGGAAGCTCGTGACATTCGTGAGGCCATCAAACATTACCGCGCCGTCCCGCTCGGAGGTATGGGATGCTTTAACGATTGGTGGCCTAAAGCCGGGTGCGAACATGAAACCGACGAGTATGCGTGCGCTGTGTTCGATGCTTTGGTCGAGAGATGGAGTCGTTTGATGAGACTCTCGGAAGAAAAAAGTTTGTCCTGATTTACTCATGAGCGCACCCGCACCCTCCATGTTCACGCCCGCCGCAAAGGCGATGGCGGAAAAGCTCGGCCTGAAAATGGGCCGCGCCAACCTTGACGAATTCGCCGCCACGTTGGAAGAACTTGCGAAAGCCAATCCCAACATCGTCGCTGTCACGAGCGATTCGCGCGGTTCAGGCAAGCTCGCGCCGTTCGGCAAGGCGTTGCCCAAGCAGATTGTCGAAGTAGGAATCGCGGAACAAAATCTCGTCGGCATCACGGCGGGGCTGGCGGCGTGCGGGAAGAAGTCGTTCGGCGTTTCGCCCGGATGTTTTCTCACCGCGCGTTCATTGGAACAGATCAAGAACGACGTCTGTTACTCGGATGTTCCGGCGGTGCTCATCGGCATCAGCTCCGGCGTGAGCTATGGCGCGCTGGGCACGACGCATCATTCGCTGCACGACCTCGCTGTGTTGCGCGCTATTAACAACATCACCATCCTCGTCCCGGCGGATAATTTTGAAACGCGCGAAGCGATTCTTTTTGCAGCCAAGGCGACCAAGCCGGTGTTCGTCCGCTTTGGCAAGGCCGCGATGTTTGGTTTGCACAAACCGGACACAAAGTTTGAGGTTGGTAAAGCGGTTCAGTTGCGCGACGGCAATAATGTCGCGTTCATTGCCACAGGCGAGACAGTCGTTCACGCGTTGCTCGCCGCCGGGCAACTGGTCGAGCGCGGTTTGAATTGCCGCGTTCTCTCCATGCACACCATCAAACCGCTCGACACGGAAGCCATCTTGAAAGCTGGTCGCGAATGTCGCGCCGTCATCACCGTCGAAGAACACATGGTCAACGGCGGTCTCGGCGAAGCGTGCGCGGCGGCGTTGATGCAAGCGGGTGTGAGCAAGCCCTTCCGCATTGTGGGCTTTCCGGATGAGGAAACCGTTCCCGGCGCACAGGCGGACATCTTCCGGCATTACGGCATTTCAATGGAAGGCTTGAGCGAAACGGCGTTGCAACTTTTGAAGTGACAGATGAGTTTGATTCTCGCCATCGACCAAAGCACATCCGCGACGAAGGCGGTTCTCTTCGACGCGAAGGGCAAGGTCTTGGACAAAACTTCGCGCAGTCATCGCCAGATTTATCCGCAGCCCGGCTGGGTGGAACACGATGCCGAAGAAATCTGGCGCAATGTTCTCGCCGTCATCCGCGAAATCACCGGACGTAATCGCCAAAAACTTTCCCGGCTGGCCGGCTTGAGCCTTTCCAACCAGCGGGAAACGGTGGTTGTGTTTGATCGCAAGACCGGCAGGCCGCTGCACAACGCCATCGTCTGGCAATGTCGCCGCGGTGTGGCGATCTGCCAGAAACTTCAGCAGCGCGGACACGGCCCGATGATCCGCTGCAAGACTGGCCTGATGGTGGACACGTATTTCTCCGCCTCAAAACTCAAGTGGCTCATGGCTGAAAAACCGGACCTCGCGGCGAAGCTCAAGAGTGGCGAGGCGGTCATCGGCACGATTGACACCTATCTGATTCACCGGTTCACGCACGGAAAAGTTTTCGCCACCGATTTCACCAATGCCAGCCGCACCATGCTGTTCGACGTCGGCAAACTGCGTTGGGACGCTCAACTCTGCAAACTGTTCAACGTGCCGATGGGCGCGTTGCCGGAGGTGCGCGAGAGCGCGACGCGCTACGGCGAGACCGATGCGAATGGAATTTTTGCGAAACCGATTCCCATCGTCGGCGTGATGGGCGATTCGCAGGCGTCGCTGTTCGCGCAACACTGCTACCGGCCGGGTGCGGCGAAAGCGACCTTTGGCACAGGCACGAGTGTGTTGCTGAACATCGGCCACAAATTCCACGTCTCCGAGCGCGGCGCAGTCACCGCGCTGGCGTGGGTCTGGCGCGGCCAACCGACTTATGCCTTCGAGGGGATCATTAACTTTTCCGCCGCAACGATTGAGTGGCTGAAAAATCAACTTGGCATGATTCAAAGCACCGGCGAGGTCGAGAAGCTCGCGCGGAGCGTCGCGGACAACGGCGGCGTTTATCTCGTGCCCGCCTTCGCCGGATTGAGTGCCCCCTATTGGTCGCCGGATGCGCGCGCCGCGATTGTCGGCATGTCGGGTTTCACCAAAAAGGAACACATCGTCCGCGCCGCGCAGGAAGCCATCGCCTACCAGATTCGCGACGTGCTGGACATGATGCGTCAGGATTCAAACATCAAGCTGCGGCATCTCCACGCCGACGGCGGCCCGACGCGCAACCAGTTCATCATGCAATTCACCGCCGACATCACGGGCGCGGAATTGAAAGTGTCCGATGTCGCGGAATCTTCCGCGTGGGGCGCGGCGATGATGGGTTTGCTCGGGCTGGGGCTTTGCAAATCGCTGGATGAACTCGCCGCCCTGCCCCGCGACTCAAAAAGTTTCAAGCCGAAGATGAAATCAACCCAAGTGAAACAGTTTCACGACGGTTGGCTTGCTGCCGTGAAGAGAGTCTTGTAAAACCAATCCCAACACCCAACACACCATGAAAACATATTTCAACAAACTGACCTGTGCCGTCGCGCTGGCGATGGTTTCCATGTTCATCGCGGCATCCGCTTTCGCCGCCGATCAACCTTCCGCCAAACAGAAAATCGCCGTTGTCATCTCGACGCTGAACAACCCGTGGTTTGTCGTGCTCGGCGAAACCGCCAAGGCCCGCGCGATTGAACTCGGCTACGACGCCACAATCTTTGATTCACAGAACGACACGGCCAAGGAAGCGTCGCACTTCGAGAACGTCATCGCCGGCGGTTACAAAGCGATCTTGTTCAACCCGACCGACGCGAACGGTTCAGTCGCGAACGTGAAGAAAGCCAAGGCGGCAGGTCTTCCCGTGTTCTGTATTGATCGCGAGATCAATTCCACCAACGACGCGACGGCGCAGATGTTGTCAGACAGTTACTCCGGCTGTGTCGCGCTCGGGCAATACTTCGTGAAGGTCGTGGGCAAGGAGGGCAAATACGCCGAGTTGCTCGGCATCGTCGGCGACAACAACACTTGGAATCGCTCGAAAGGTTTTCACAGCGTCGTGGATCGTTACACCAATCTCGTGATGGTGGCTCAGCAGAGTGCGGACTTCGATCGCGCGAAGGGCTTGGAAGTTTTTGAATCCATTCTGCAAAAAAATCCCGACGTGAAAGCTGTGTTCTGCGGCAACGACTCGATGGCCATGGGCGCGTATCAGGCGCTCGTCAGCGCGGGCAAGGCAGATAAGGTGAAGGTGTTCGGCTTCGACGGCGCGGACGACGTGGTGAAACTCATCGCCGATGGCAAGATCACCGCCACGGGCATGCAGTTTCCGAAGACGATGGCACGTAATGCCGCCGAGTTCGCCGACGAATACATCAAGGGCAAGCGTGACTTTCAACAGAAGATTCCCGTGAAGGTGGAGCTCGTGACGAAGGAAAACGTCAGCAAGTATGGCGACTACGGGAAGAAGTAACGCCGCGAATGGAGCGCGGCTGTGGTCGCAGACCCAGCCGCAGCCCGTTGAGACGTTGCAAGCCGCTGCGGCTGATGCGTCGCACACAGCCGCGCTCCGACCGCAATGAAACGCTTGTTTCCATGGCTCATCTTGATCGTGGCGACCGCCGGCATTTGCTGGCGGTTTCCGCTTTTTCATGTCGTGTCGCTGAAGCGGGCGACGGAGGAAAAGGCAGCGGCCACGTTCAACCCCGCCACGTTTGCTGAAAAATTCTGGAGCGAGAAACTCTTGAAGTCGCTTGATCAGGCAGCGAAGGCGGATGAACTGCTCTCCGCCATCCAAGCCAATCCAGCCGAAGCGAAGAAGAAATTCTCCCGCAGCGTGGGCGTGAGCGAGAGCTACACTTACTTCGTTTCCGGCAAAGGCCGCGTTGTGACGGTGAGCGAGGACGAGATTGCACTGGCGGTCACGGCCGGCGCGACGAACGCAGAAGTCGCACTGCAAACTGGCCTGCTATTCGGCAACGCCGTGCGCGATGGCACGGGTCTCTTGAACGTGAACGATTATCCGAACTCGCAGGATTTCAACGCCATCTCCGAAGCGTTGAACCAACTCGTCGAGACGCGCGTGCAGCCGAAGCTGCGCGAGGTCGCGAAAGCTGGCGCTACAATCCGGTTCGTCGGCTGCGCAGAAGTGAATGATGAATCCACCGATCTAAAGCCGCTGAAAGTTGTGCCGATTCAAACTGGAACAAATTGAACAGGAGCTAACAGAGGAAACAGAGAAATGCAAACTAACCAAACCAAAACTGAAAGCTGTTCTGAAGAGTTCTTCCCCTCCGTTACCTCTGTTCTCTCCTGTTAAAATTCCATTCCTGTTAAAACCTATGCACACACTCTTTCCCAAAGCCAACTCACTCACCGAGCAAATCATCGGTGCGGCCATCGAAGTCCACCGC
>SCTL01000802.1 GCA_004297495.1 Verrucomicrobiota bacterium | reverse complement strand
CATTGCGCGAAGTGTGACATCGAGTATCGCGACCCCGCGCCCGCGCTCTTCAGCTTCAATCATCCGCTCGGCGCATGCCCTGCGTGCAAAGGCTTTGGGCGGCTCATCACGATTGATTACGCCGCCGCCATTCCCGACCGCTCGCTCACGCTGGCCGGCGGCGCGGTGAAACCCTGGCGCACCGAGACCGGCGCGGAATGTCAGCGCGACCTGACGAAGTTTTGCAAACTCCGCCGCGTGCCGATGAACGTGCCCTTTGCCGAACTCTCCCACGCGCACCAACGCTGGGTCATTGACGGCGACGAGGATTACGGCATTGACGACGAGCATCGCTGGCCGCGCCTGTGGTACGGCGTGAAAGGCTATTTCCGCTGGCTGGAAACGAAATCTTACAAGATGCACGTTCGCGTGCTGCTCTCGCGCTATCGAGCCTACGTGAAATGCCCCGAGTGCGACGGCCAGCGGTTGAACAAGGACGCGCAACTTTACTTGCTCGACGTAGCGGCGTCTCGGCAGAGCGCCGCAAATCAAAATGAAAATCGGACGGCGGCGCTCTCCCGAGCCGCCGCTACGAAGCTTACGCTCGCCGATTTCTACGCCCTGCCCGTGCGTGACGCGCTTGAACTTACCTCGCGGCTTGCCCAGACAAAATCGCCAATCGGCAACTCCGATAAATCGCGAGCAGGTCGGCAATCGGCAATTGAAATGGCTTTGCTCGAAGTCCGCTCCCGCCTCGCCTATCTCGACGAAGTCGGCCTCGGCTATCTCACGCTCGACCGTCCGACGCGCACTCTTTCCGGCGGCGAGACCGAACGCGTCAATCTCACCACCTGCCTCGGCACGCGACTGGTCAACACGCTTTTCGTTCTGGACGAACCCAGCGTCGGCTTGCACCCGCGCGACACCAACCGCCTCGTTCGCATCCTCGAAAAGCTTCGCGACACCGGCAACACCGTCGTCGTCGTCGAACACGAAGCCAGCGTCATGCGCGCCGCCGATCAAATCGTAGACATCGGTCCGGGCCACGGCGCGACGGGCGGTGAAATTGTTTTTCAGGGGCCGCTGACTGAATTGTTGAAGTCAAAAACTTCTCTGACCGGCCAATACCTGAGCGGGCGAAAGCAGATTGAGATTCCGAAACGGCGTCCTGTAGCAGCTGACGTGAGTCGGCCCAATTCAATGCTCCGAAGAAGTCAGAGCCGACTCACGTCGGCTGCTACGTTAAGAATTGAAAACGCCACGCGCCACAATCTCAAAAATCTCTCCGTCGCAATGCCGCTGAATCGTTTCGTTGTCATCACCGGCGTGAGCGGCTCGGGCAAATCCACGCTCGTTCGCGACGTCCTGCTGCCGGCCTTGCAATCGGAAATCGGCAATCGGAAATCGCCAATTCCGAAAGCTTCCGACCGCCTGGACACCGAGACCGAAAGCAACGCCGACGAAAGCGACAGCTCCATCCTCCATCCTCCATCCTCCATCCTCTCCGGCTTTGAAAGCCTCGGCCAGGTCGTCCTCGTGGACCAATCGCCGCTCGGCAAAACCCCGCGCTCGAACCCCGCCGTTTACATCGGCGCGTTCGACGACATCCGCGAAGTCTTCGCGCAAGCCGAAGCCGCCAAGTCGCGCGGCTTAAGCGCGAGCGCGTTCAGTTTCAATTCCGCCGAAGGCCAGTGCGAGCGCTGTCGCGGCGCGGGCTTCGAGAAAATCGAAATGCAATTTCTCAGCGACATTTTCATCCGTTGCCCCGATTGCAATGGCCGCCGCTATCGGCAGCATATTTTGGATGTGAAGGTCGAGAGGCGAGGGTCGAGAGACGAGAGCCAGACTCCGCGCGCAAAGCCTTCGGCTCTCGACTCTCGACTCTCGACTGACTCTTGGTCCATCGCCGATCTGCTCGAAGCCACCGTGGACGAGGCAATCGAATTCCTTGCCTCGTTCGCCGAATTGAAACCCGCGCAGCGCGCCGTCGCCAGTTTGAAACTATTGCAAAAGGTCGGCCTCGGTTACCTGCGACTCGGCCAGCCCATCAACACGCTTTCCGACGGCGAAAGTCAGCGCTTGAAACTGGTGCGCCACCTGGCGGAGGCGACTCAACACCCTGTAGCAGCGGACGTGAGTCCGCTCAAATCAAACCTCGATTCGAGTCAGAGCCGACTCACGTCGGCTGCTACCTTATTTCTTTTCGACGAGCCGACGACCGGCCTGCACTTCGACGACGTGCGCGTGCTGCTCCAGGTTTTCCAACGCCTCGTGGACGCTGGCCACTCCGTCATAGTCATCGAACACAACCTCGACGTGATCAAGTGCGCGGATTGGGTGATTGATCTCGGTCCGGAAGCTGGCGACGGCGGCGGGCAAATTGTCGTGCAAGGTACGCCGGAGGAAGTGGCGCGGTGCGAGGTGAGTCATACGGGGAATTCCCTACGTGGTTTGGTAGGGACGCGTTCCACCGCGTCCCAAACTTCTTCCCGAACAATTGAGGACGCGGTGGAACGCGTCCCTACCGGCGGCGACGACGCCATCTCCATCACCGGCGCGCGCGAGCACAACCTCAAAAATCTCTCGCTCGAAATTCCGCGCGACAAATTCGTCGTCGTGACTGGTGTCAGCGGTTCGGGCAAAAGCACGCTCGCCTTCGATCTGCTGTTCAACGAAGGTCAGCGCCGCTTTCTTGATTCGATGAATCTCTACGCGCGACAATTCGTCGAGCAGATGGCGCGGCCGGACGTGGATTTGATCACCGGCATTCCGCCGACGGTCAGCATCGAGCAACGCACCACGCGCGGCGGCGGCAAAAGCACGGTCGCCACGGTCACGGAAATTTACCATTTCATCCGCCTGCTCTTCGCGCGGCTGGGGACGCAG
>SCTL01000801.1 GCA_004297495.1 Verrucomicrobiota bacterium | reverse complement strand
GCGTTGGGCAGGTATTCGGTGAAGTCGCCCGTGTACATGTTTGCGGCCAGCGCGATTTGCTTGTTGTTGTTAAGGTCCACGGTGCGGATGGCCTTGTCCTTCGCCTTCGAAAGCGCGGGCAGGAGCATCGCCGCCAGAATCGCGATGATGGCGATGACGACGAGCAGTTCGATCAGGGTGAAACCAGCCCCGCGGGTTTTTTTCGTGCAACGACTTGTCATGATTTTGCAATTCCCAAGACTGTCAGACCAAGACGCGGGTGCCAGAGTTGTGTCCAGCACCCGCGTTGCAAATGCTAAGACTTGTTAGAATCCAACCGGCTTGACGCGATAGAATTTCGAGCCCGTCGGCGAAATCGGCACAGAGTAGTTCGGCGGAGTCGCCGCGCCAATGTCGGTCCAGGGGCCGGTGACGACGCTGGCTTCCTGCAACGTGTATCCCGTAACCCAGTTTAGGATCAGGTTGCCGCTGCCGTCCGGGGTGCCATCAATCCACAGACCGGCGCCGGCTACGAACAGTCCCTTGACTTGTGCGGGCGTCAGCGCTTGGTACATCACCGCAATGTCGCTCCAGGTTCCACCCGTGGAGGTCCACGGAGCTCCGCCGCCATCGTCGGCCCAAGGAATCGGATTACGGCCCACGCCAAGGCGGAGATTGGACTCGCCGATGGTGGTGGAGTTAACGAGGGTCATGTAGCCACCGTTCTCGGGATCAGGGATGCCGCCAATATCGGCAGTGCTCGCTGAAGTGAAGGAAGTCTTGCTACCCACATGAACAGTTGCGTTATTACCATTCACGACCAAGGCCACAAACGTCCATTCATTCTGTGGCGCGCTCAGGCCGGTGTCCCACTGGGCAGTCCGGACCCCGTTCGTGGAGTTGTAAGCGCCCCAGTAGAAGCGGATGGCGTTGCCGCCTTGATTTTCCAAACCGTAGCCCTGGCCATAGAAGTTGCGGGCCATCAACCGGACACCGCCTTTCACCCACATGGTAAAGGTCATGTTGGTTTGGGCGCTCGGCAGGTTGTACAGATCCACGCGGTAGGGCAGCCACCACATTCCACCATTGGCACCAAGTTCGGTGGCCAGGTGGGGTGTGGGGAAAGCCGGATACGGTGCGCCTGCGACTCCGGCGACGATTTTACCGGCACCCAAGTCCGAAGCGTTCACCGAACCGTTTAGGCCGTTCCAGTAATTCTGAAGCGTGGGGTAGTTCGTTGTGAGGGCATCATCCATGCGCCAATAGCCGAACAAATTGGTCGGATTGGTGGGAAGATTCAAAAGCGCGGCTGCATACGAGTTGGTTGACGGTATGATCACACTGAGCGTTGCCACTGCGGAGTTGGTCGAGCCGAACTGATTCGTAACCGTCACGGTGTAACTACCCGCGTCAGCGACTGTGATCGGAGCAATCGTCAGTGTATTGGTCATAGCCGTGGTAGTCGTGGGCGATCCGATATTGGTGCCAGCATGTTCCCATTGGTAGGTATATGGCGGCGTGCCATCCACGGCGACCGTGAATGTGGCTGACGAAGCACCGACATAGCGGCTAAGCGCGACCGGTTGCGGTTGCATCGTGAAGAACGGCGGCACGGCGGGCAAAAACATGATATAAGTTTCCGGGCTGGTGCCGGAGCCGTAATAATTGCTCGCCGCCACGCTGTAATTAGCCGAGTAATCCGTCGTCGGGCCCGTCAACACCAGCGTTGCGTTGGTCGCATCCACAATATCCACGCCGTTGCTGCGCCACTGAAACGACATCGGAATCGGGCCGGTGTTCAGCCCCGCATTTTGCGAAATCGTCACGGTCGTGCCCGCATAATTCGTATTGGCCGGGCTCCCCTGGGGCGCGCCGATCAGTTCAAACCCAATCACATCACCATAACTCGTGCCCACTCGGATCGCGTCGTACTCCGATGCGCCAGTTCCGTGCATCCAGACCAACAGCTGGGTCATCACGTTGGTTTCGGTGAAATCATAAGTCGCGTCCCAAGCAATCAAATTGGGATCCAGGTCAATCGGGCCCGCGTTTCGCAGATAGCTTTTCACTTTCAGCGTGGAAGCTCCGCTTGAAGTGGTGGTGAGTTGTCCCACCAGCAGCCCCGCGTGCGTGCCATCTCCGACGGCCCACAAACCGGCCGGGCCATTGGTATTGGGATAATACGGCCCGCCCGAGTCCCACTCGTGGCCTGTGATTCCAGCCTGTCCCAGCGTACCCGCCGATATGTAAGAGGTATTGGTCAACTCTGTCAGTCCATCCGCCGCCAGGAAAGTACTGGTCCGGGTAACGCCAACACCGACGAAGTGATCGTTGGTGGTGCCACCGGTGGAAAAGCCCAATCCCATCGAGTTATCCCCCGCATTCCAAGGATAACCCTTCACGATGCGCACGCAGAAGTAGTAGGTGCCATTGGCTTGAAAATTAATCTGCGCGCCAGGCGTCAGTGGGCGCGTCGCGTAGGACTTGGGCGCATAATTGCCAAAGGGCAATCCGGTTTCGGGATCAATGAGCGTCGCGTTCAGATTCCCGCCTGCGTTGAAATTCAGCAACCCATTCTGGCCGGCGTTATGGCCCAGCAAAGTACCATCGTATTGGTAAGGCGAAATCGGCCAGTCCAGGCTCCACGTGTCCTTGTAAACAATGCATGTGCTGGTGGCATTCGTACTGTCTATGGTTCCTTGCGGGCTGACCGCCCACGTTCCTTGCAATCCCACCGATGATCCGCCGCTGCCCAGACCGTCAATGGAGATGTAGTCGCTGTTGCCGATCTTGTCGAAGAGTTCGCGGACGGTTTGAGTGGCGCGCGCCTGGCTGATGCCAATCAGCAAGAGCAAGACGAGCAAGCCGGCGAGCTTGACAGCCCGGGGTGAGGTAGTTGTCAGGAGTTTATTGGTGGAGTTCATAGCGGTCGGTTTAGTTGGGTTGTGGACATCCATCCGGAAACGCGCATGACGGACGCCAATGCGATGACAAGGATGAATTCATGGTTAGTTTCTAAGTCAAACCCCGGCGACTGTCATGTCATCAAAACTCACGGCACGTCGCAAATCATCGCGAAATACCCCCGTTTTCTCGGGCGAAATCAGATCATCACTTTTAACGACAATCAAAACCTGTGGCATTGCTTCACTATCAGCCACCAGTCAATGAAACGCTCCACACTTATTGCACTTCTCCTCGCGTCGGTTGTTCTATTTGCTGATCGAGGTCTATCCGCTGACGCTCCTCGCGAGCGGCTTTTGATGGACTTCGGTTGGCGTTTCGCGCTCGGCCATGCCGCGGACGTGGCGAAGGATTTTCAGCACGCGACGGGTGAGTTCTCCTATTTTGCCAAGACGGGATACGGTTCGGGCGCTTCCGCACCGGACTTCGATGACAGCGGCTGGTGCAAGCTCAACCTGCCCCACGATTGGGCGGTGGAACTACCCTTCGGCGAGCGCGGCAGCAAGAGCCACGGTTACAAAGCGATTGGCCGCAACTTCCCCGAGTCGAGCGTCGGCTGGTATCGCAAGCGGTTCACTATTCCCGCGTCCGATCTTGGCAAGCGCATCAGCATCGAGTTCGATGGCGTGTTTCGCGATTCCGTTGTTTGGATCAACGGCCATTTCCTCGGTCGCGAGGAAAGCGGCTACCGCAGCTTCGCCTACAACCTCACGGAGTTTCTCAACTACGGCGGCGAGAATGTCATCGTCGTGCGCGCGGACGCGTCGCTGGAGGAAGGCTGGTTCTACGAGGGCGCGGGAATTTATCGTCACGTGTGGCTCGTGAAAACTGCGCCGTTGCACGTCGAGCGGCATGGCACGTTCGTCACTTCGGAACTGCGCCTCAACTCAGCGCACCTCACCGCGCGCGTCTCCATTGCCAACGAAGGCACGAACGCCGCGAAGTTCGCCATTGAACAAACGATCTTGGACGGCGAAGGCAAGGTTGTCGCCACCCGAAATGCGAACCAACTCAACCTCACCGCGGGCGCCAGCAGCGAGTTCACCAATTTCATGTCAGTCGCTCATCCCAAGCTCTGGTCCATTGAAACGCCGCACCTGCACAAACTCATCACGACAATCAGTTCCGGCGGCGCGGTGGTAGACCGTTACGAAACGACGTTTGGGATTCGCTCAATTCGCTTCGACGCCAACGAAGGATTCTTCCTCAACGGCCAGCACGTCAAACTCAAGGGCACGGACAATCATCAGGATCACGCGGGTGTCGGTGCCGCCATTCCCGATGCGTTGCAGGAATTTCGCATCGCGGAGCTGAAGAAATTCGGCTGCAACGCCTATCGCGCCTCGCACAATCCGCCCACGCCCGAGTTGCTCGACGCCTGCGACCGGCTCGGCATGGTGGTGATTGACGAGAACCGCCTGATGGGCACGACGCAATATCACCACGACCAACTCAAAAGCATGTTACTCCGCGACCGCAACCATCCTTGTGTCGTCCTCTGGTCCATCGGCAACGAGGAATGGCGCATCGAAGGCAACGACGTCGGCGTGCGCATCGCCTCGACGATGCAGCGCTGGGTGAAGCAGATTGACGACACGCGCCCCGTTACCGTCGCCATCAGCGGCGGCTGGGGGCATGGACATTCCGAGGTCATCGAGGTCGCGGGGTTGAACTACCTCGACAACATGAAAGGCAGTGGCTTCACCACCGACCTATGGCACGCGCGCCGTCCCAGCCAACCCATCGTCGGCACCGAGGAATGCGCCTTCAACCAGACGCGCGGCATCTACTTTGACGACCGCGCCAGGTGCCACCTGCGCGCTTACGATTGGGACCCGTCCACTTGGGGTTCGAGCCTCGAACAGGCGTGGTCGCACTATGCCGACCGTCCATTCCTTGCGGGCATGTGCATCTGGACCGGCTTCGATTATCGGGGCGAACCGACGCCCTTTAACTGGCCGGCCATCGCGTCGCAATTCGGCATTCTCGACCTCTGCGGCTTTCCCAAGGACGGCAGTTTTTATTTGAAAGCGTGGTGGACCGAGGAGCCGGTGCTGCATGTTTTCCCGCACTGGAACTGGCCGGGCCGGGAAGGCCAGGAGATCAGCGTCTGGGCGCACAGCAATTGCGAAGCAGTCGAACTCTTTCTCAACGGCCAGAGCCTGGGCCGAAAGCCGATGCCGAAAAACTCGCACCTCGAATGGCCGGTAAGATACGCGCCGGGCACGCTGCTCGCTCGCGGCTTCAAGGGCGGAAAAGAAATCCTCACCGCCAAAGTTGAATCCACCGGCCAGCCCGCCGCGATTCGACTCACGCCGCACCGCGCCGCGCTCGCTGCCGATGGCGAAGATGTTTCCGTCATCACCGTCCAGGTTGCCGACGCGCAGGGCCGGATGGTTCCCACGGCGGACAACCTCATCACCTTTGAACTCGCCGGCCCCGGCAAAATCATCGGCGTCGGCAACGGCGACCCGTCGTCGCACGAACCCGATCAATTCATCGCCACCGGACAGTCGCCATCGCCGGTCTGGCAACGCAGCCTGTTCAATGGCCTCGCGCAAATCATCGTGCAGTCCACGACGGACACGGGCGAAATCAAATTGACGGCGGCCGCTGACGGTCTTGCGCCCGTGACTACAACGGTGAATACGCAACCCTGCACGTTGCGACCTTTCGTGCCGTGAGCGTTTGAATGCCTGAAATTGCAATGCGATATTTTATGATGAAGCTCCTATCCTGCTCGCTCAGAGCCGTGTTGCTTTTCTCCGGACTGGCCATTCACGCTGCCACCACGGACGATATGCTGATCTATTCCGACCGGCTTAACAACATGACTCAATCGAATTGAAACTGTGAATCAAATCAAATTGACCTCATTGACGTTGCGCTGCTCATTTGCAACAACGTGGGGAAAAGGCTTTTTTACGGTCGCTTCACTCCTATGGCTTTTAGCAACCTGGTGTTCATCACCCGTCTGTTTCGCGCAGAATGGCGTGCTGCCCTCGACATTCAAATGGACCTCGACGGCTCCACTGGCCACGCCACAGAACGGGTCGCTCGCCATGAAGGACTTTACTTGCGTCCACTCCAACGGCAAATACATCGTTTACTTTACGACGGCCGACAGCGCAGGGAGTTGGGGCGGGGGCATGATGACCTTTACCAATTGGTCTGAGATGGCCACTGCCCAACAGTATCAGATGTCGGTAGGGACCGTTGCGCCTACGCTGTTCTATTTCGCCCCGAAGAATATCTGGGTTCTAACATACCAGTGGGGTGCCCAGTATCTGACCTCGACCAATCCCGCCAACCCGAATGGCTGGTCGGCGCCACAGCCTCTCTACCAGGGAAACTCTCTCGACACTACGGTGATCTGCGACAGCACGAACGCCTATTTGTTTTACGCGTTTGACGACGGCACCATCCACCGGGCGTCCATGCCCATCGGCAGCTTCCCGGGAACCTTCACCAACTCGTCAATCATCATGACTGACACGACGGAAAACCTGTTCGAGGCCGTGCAGGTTTACACAATTGCGGGGACGACCCCCCAATACCTCATGATCGTCGAGGCGGAGGGCGCTGCGGGAAGATACTTCCGATCCTTTACCGCGACCAGTCTCGGGGGTTCGTGGACTCCGCTGGCGGCGACCGAGGGCAATCCCTTCGCCGGCAAGAACAACATCACGTTCCCCAACGGCAACGCTTGGGCGGTCGACATCAGCCACGGTGATATAGTTCGCAACAACCCCGACCAGACGCAGACGATTGACCCAGGCAATTTGCAATTTCTTTACCAGGGGTGGAAAAACACTAACGACCCGTCAATTACCAATTACACGCAGATCCCCTGGCGGCCGGGGCTGCTTACGTTGATTCAACCGTCGGACGACATGCAGATCTATTCGGACCGGTTTAACAA
>SCTL01000800.1 GCA_004297495.1 Verrucomicrobiota bacterium | reverse complement strand
GTGACGTTCACGGATGTTGCGGGATACACCTACTCGGCGTTTTCGCCGCCGGGCTGGCTTTATGGTTTTGCTTTCGCGACCGACCCGGAAGGCACGAATGCGCCTTGGTACAATCTGGCCGCCGTGAGCGATGGCGAGACGCTCAAGGTCTATGTGAACAAATTTCTCGTGGCCTTTAGCGACCTGACGACGAGCGGCAGTCCGAATCGCGCGCTGGCGGTCGGCAGCACCAGCGAATCGGGCTACACGGCGGGCGCGTGGTCGGTGGGGCGCGGACTCTACGCCGGCGGACACTCGGACCGGGCTTACGGATTCATTGACGAAGTTCGCATCTGCAACTCGGCGCTCACGCCCGGCCAGTTCCTCGGCACGCCGCGCGCGCGGCTGGCGCTGACTTCGCCGGCGGGAACCAACTTGATGTTGAACGTGACGCGCGGCGAGCCGGGCGCCGCCTGCTCGGTGCTGCAAGCCACGAATCTTTCGATCCCGCAGGCGCAATGGACAACCCTCGCGACAGGAACATTCGACACGAACGGAACGTTTTCCCTGACCATTCCTAAACCGTCCGGCTCTTCGCAAAAGTTCTTTTATCTGCGGGCACAATTCAAACCGCCGCCGGTCGGCGCGTTGACTTACCACCTCGCGGCTGGAAACGAAAGCTGGCCCGCGGACATTCGGGCGCAGATAATTTATTCGATGGATGGCGCGGTGGCGGAATACAACCGCTACGGCACGTTCACGAAAAGTCTGACGGCAAATTACAATGCCGGTGTGCCGACGGCGCAGGCCAGTTACAGCGGCTGGATTGATTTCGGCGGCTCGCGCAATTTCCGCGTGGCGCTGCATGAGATTTCCCACACCCTCGGCGTCGGCACCGGCCCGAACTTTTGCGGTTTCACTTCCGGCGGCATCTGGACCGGCTCGAACGCGGTGTGGCAGGTTGGCCAGTTCGATGGCCCATCGGCCAACTTGAACACGGATTGCACTCATATCTGGCCCTACGGCTTGAACTACGACAACGAAGGCGGCACGGAGAATTTTCGTCGCCACGTGCTGATGATCGCAGCGTTGCGTCGGGACATGGGAATCCAGTGAGCATCGAGAATTTGGAATCGGGAATGAAGCGGACGGCTTGGGTGGGTTTACCGGTCAACGTGTTTTATCGCCTGTTGTGTTTGTGACCATGAATGCCGGCTCGATCAACCAAAACTCCTCTTCTGCGCGGTGCGTGCGCGGTCTGCTGATCTCGCTCGTTGTCTTCACGCTTCGAGTTCAGGCGCAAGATCACACGGTGACCTTCAACACCACCGACCCGGGCATTACGCGTTCCATCACGAATTGGGGACTGGATACCGGCTGGCCCAATTATGACAACATGTATCGCGGCCTCGTTTTCATGGGGACGAACACGGTGAACCTGGTGCAGGTGGTGTTCGAGATGTTTTCGCCGGTGACGAATGACATCACGCCGCAGATGAAACTGGACCTCACGAACATGGTGAACCTCGCTTCCCAGACCAGCACGAACGCCCGGTGGATCCTGTCCTCCGGCACCGGCGGCGGCGTGGACTCTTATTATCAAAGTGGCACCGGCACGGTTTTTCCGGATCGTTGGGCGACGATGATGTCGGCCTGGCAGCGGAATTATAAAACCAATTTCTCAAATCGAACCATGTTCATGGCGCAGCCGTTTAACGAGCCGGACTGGGGCTGGGGGCAGGGGTCGCAAGCGAACTTGTATGACATCATCGGCCTGCTGCAAACGTCGAATAATTTTTCCGGCGTTCGTTTTGGTGGCGGATGCACGTTGGACTGCGGTGCGGCGACCTCGTGGTATAACGCCGTCGACAGCCGCGTTGCAGTCGGGACCACGCATTGCCTGAACGGGTCCGCCTCCAGCTATGTCGGTTTCATTCAAACTGTGTTGGCGAACGGCGACATGCCTTTTGCCTCGGAGGTTCACAACCTCGGCGAGGTGATCATTGGCGCGAACTATGGCCTTCAAGGCGGTGTCTGGTGGGGAACCGCCGAGCTCGCGCGCGGAAGTTTTGCGAAAACTTGTCAGGGCCAGCGGCTCGGCTACGCGGAAAACCTGGCGAACTTCACGGCGGCGGCGGTGTATCGCGCAACGAACGGCGCGGTGCTGGCGTTTCTCGGCGGCGATGAGCGGCATGGCGTCGCGACGTCGTACCGTTTTTTCTGCAAAGACCGCGACGTGTTCTACAACGGCGACGGGCCGCGGCGCGATTTCACCACGACGAATCCCGGTTATGCCGAGCAAGTCATGAGCATCACCTGGGGCGCGGACGTGCCACCCGCCATCAATGGCCGGTACATCATCGTGAATCGCAACAGCGGCAAGGTGATGGAAGTCGCGGGCGCGAGCACCAACAACGGCGCGAACATCCAGCAAAATGCCTATACCGGCGGAACGCACCAGCAATGGGACGTGACGCCGCTCGCCGCCTCCGGTGGCGACTTGAGCCTCTTTGCGATCACGGCCGCCCACAGCGGCAAGGCGGCGGACGTGTACAATTTCTCTTACGCCGATGGCGGCAACGTGGCGCAGTGGGACAACTTGCAAGGCGTCAACCAGCATTGGTTCTTCGAGTATGTCAGCAACGGCTGGTTCTACGTCCGCAGCCGATGGAGCGGCAAGTATCTCGACGTGTCCGGCGCTTCCACCGCCAACGGCGCGAACATTTTCCAATGGACGGGCAACGCCGGCTTGAATCAGCAATGGCGGCTCATCCCCACCAATGCCGCCGTGGAGTTCACGTCCCCGGCAGCCCCGGTCGGAGTGACCGCCACCGCGAATGCGTTATCGGTTCAGTTGAACTGGACCGCGAGCGGTGCGGCGGACCTCGCCGGCTACACGGTGCTGCGCGCGACAAATTCGGGCGGGCCGTACGACATCGTGGCGCGCGGACTGACGAACAACTCGTTCACGGACAAATTCGCCAACCAAAACAAAACCTATTTCTACGTCGTAAAGGCGGCGGACAAATCGCTGAACACATCCGCCTACTCCGCGCAAGTCAGCGCCACGCCGACCGGCGTTCCCGCCTTGCTCGCGCGATACACGTTCGACGGCAACACGAACGACAGTTCCGGCAACGCGAACCATCCGATCCTCACGTATGGCGCGCCGACGTTCGTGGCTGGCAAATATGGTTCGGCCATGGATCTGGATGGCGCGAGTCAATACACGATGCTGCCCGCGAACTTTCTCGCCAGTGTGACGAACTTCACGATTGCCGTCTGGGTCAATTGGGACGGCGGCGCGGCGTGGCAGCGCATTTTCGATTTTGGAAACGACACGATGCAGTACCTGTTCCTCACGCCGGGTTCCGGCAGCGGCACGTTGCGCTTCGCCATCACGACGAACTACGGCGGTGGGGAACAAATTCTGGAAACTTTGCCCTTGCCGGTCGGCCAGTGG
>SCTL01000799.1 GCA_004297495.1 Verrucomicrobiota bacterium | reverse complement strand
TACACGTTCATTGATCTCGGCGGGAACACCGTGACCAACGATTTTCTGTGGAATCCGAACAACACCACGCTCGGCTTTCAGCGCGCGCTCACCGCTTACTCCACCGAACTGCAACAAATCTGGGAGACACCGCAGCAGACGCTGGTTGTGGGGGGACGCTATCAGTTCGCGTGGGCGGACACGGACAGTTCCTTGTTTCGCCCCGGCACCGGACCGTTCGGCGTGGACGTGAATGTGCCGCAAAGTTTCGACAACGACCTGAATCGTTTCAGCCTTTACGGCTACGAGCACTGGAAGTTTTGCGATACGTTGAGCGTGATCGGCGGGCTGAGCTACGACAAGTTGCATTACCCGCGCAACATTGACATCGCGCCGCTCACGGGCGACGAGACGACGACGGATCGGCTTTCGCCCAAGGCCGGAATTCTTTGGACGCCGTGGCAGGACGCGAATGTGCGCGCGGCCTACACGCGGTCGCTCGGCGGAGTGTTTCTCGATTCGAGTGTGCGGCTCGAACCGGTGCAGATTGCGGGCTTCAATCAGGCGTATCGCAGCCTCATTCCGGAATCGGTCGCGGGCCTTGTGCCGGGCACACGCTTTGAAACGTGGGGCGCGGGATTCGATCAGCGGTTCAAAGAGACCGGAACGTATTTGCTCTTGCAGGGCGAAGTCTTGAATTCCGACGCCACGCGCACGCTGGGAATTTTGACGAACGACGTCGCCAGCGCGGATCCGCTGACGCCGGGCAATCCTTCCAGCACGCGGCAGACGCTTGATTTTGAGGAACGTTCCTTTGTCGCGGTGGTCAATCAGCTTGTCGGCAAGGAATGGAGCCTCGGGGTCCGTTACAAATTGACCGATGCCGATCTGGAAACGCAATCGCTGGACATCCCGTCCACGGTTTCCGGCGCGTCGGTGTTGAACCAGGACGTGAGCGCGACGCTGCATCAGGTCTGGCTCTACGCGATCTATCAGCATCGTTGCGGATTCTTCGCGCAGTTCGACACCGTCTGGTCGCAACAATCGAATCGCGGTTATCCGGCCTCGGTCACGAGCGCCGACTTCTGGCAGGTGAACATGTATGCCGGCTACCGTTTCCTCCAGCGACGCGGCGAAGTGCGCCTCGGCTTGCAAAACCTCGGCGATCAAAACTACCGGCTGAACCCGCTCACGCTTTACAACGAGCTGCCCCGCGAGCGCACGTTGACGGTGAGCTTGAAACTGGATTTCTAACGCGGTTCAATCTGCACCCATGGCAGAGCGAGACGCAAAGAAGCCCGCACGCGGCTCATCCGGCGGAAAGGGCCAGAACTCCCGTCGGCTGCAAGCGGTGGTGTTCGGAGCGTTGCTGGCTTCCGCCGTCGGTTTCTTACTTTACGAATTCAATCTCGGACGGCGCGTCAAGAGCGCCAGCTACGATCTGCTCCACATTTTTCGCGGAGACATCCCGACCGGTGAGGCGGTGATCGTTTACATGGACGACGCCTCGCACGGGAAACTGAAACAGCCGTTCAACGCTCCGTGGGATCGCCGGCTGCACGCGCAATTGATTGACCGGCTGCGCGAGTGCGGCGCGCGGGCCGTGGTTTTCGATGTTGTGTTCAGCGACCCGGATGCGCGCGATCCCGAGGCGGACCAGCGACTGGCCGAAGCGATGAAGCGACATGGCCGCGTGGTCTTGGCGGCGGACAACGTGCCGGCGGGCGAGGGTGTGATGAAGGTTGTGCCGCCCTGTGAAACGCTGCTCAACAGCGCGGCGGGCGTCGGATCGGCGGAACGTCTGCCGGATGCGGACCTGGTGGTCCGGCGACACACGCTGCGCGGAGAAAGTCCCATCTCGACCCTGGCCTGGACCACGGCGGAATTGTTGGAAGCGGGTGTCACCAAGCAACCGGGCGCGGAGGAGATCCCGCGCTGGATGCACTACTACGGTCATCCGGGAATCATTCCGTCCATCAGCTATTATCAAGCGCTCGACCCGGCGGCGGTTGCCTCGCGGACTTTCAGCAACAAGGTCGTGTTCGTGGGGGCGAGGTTGCTGACCAAGTTTGCGGGTGATCGCAAGGACGAGTTTCCGAATCCCTACTCATCCTTCAGCCCCTCACCGCGGTTCATGGCCGGAGTGGAGATACAAGCCACGGAATTCATCAATCTCACGCGAGCTGACTGGCTGCATCGGCCGTCAAAAAATACCGAACGCACTTTGCTGATCCTGTGCGGAATCATCCTGGGTGTGGGCATGATTTTCCTGAGACCGATTCCGGCGGCGATCATCGCGGTGCTGCTCATCCTGATCGCTGGCAGTGTGGCGCAAATGTATTTCGAGCGCAGCCTGACAATTTTTCCGTGGCTGATCGTCGCGATACAAGTTGTCGTGGCGCTGGCGTGGTCTGTGTTGTTCAACTCGGTGCAGCTTTACGTGCAGAAGCGGTTGTTTGAATACACCATCGGACTTTATCTTTCGCCCAAGCTGGTCGCGAAGTTTGCCAGTTCGCCGGCGATGCTCAAGCCGGGCGCAGAAAAACAAACGCTCACGTTTCTGTTCAGCGACATCGCGGATTTCACCAGCATCTCTGAAGGCATGGACGGCCAGGAACTGGCCGGCATGATGAACGATTACTTTCAACCAGCGGTCGCCAATTGCATCCACGCCACCGAAGGTACGGTGGTGAAATACATCGGTGACGCGATCTTCGCGCTGTGGAACGCGCCGGAATCGCAATCCGACCACGCCGCGCGCGCCTGCAAGGCTGCTCTATTGTTTCGGGATCAGAGCAAATTGCCCGTGCGCGGCCGGACGCTGCGAACGCGCATCGGCTTGCACACGGGCCCGGCTTACGTGGGAAATTTCGGCAGCGAAGACCGCGTGGACTACACGGCCATTGGCGAGAACGTGAATCTGGCGTCACGCCTGGAGGGATTGAACAAGCATCTGGGCACGGACTGCCTGATCAGCGGGGCGACGCAGGCGGAGATTGGCGGGAAGTTTGTGACGCGGAAGCTGGGGCAGTTCCAATTGAAGGGTTTCGTGGGGTTGGTGGAAGTGCATGAACTGGTCGCTTTCCCGGAGCAGGCGGAGGCGACACGGACGTGGCGCGAATCTTTCGCCGAGGCGCTGAACAATTTCGAGCAGCGCAATCTGGTGTTCGCCGAGATCGGTTTCCGTCGGGTGCTGGAAATGAAACCGGAGGACGGGCCGGCGAAGTTTTATCTGGCGCGCATCCAGGAACTCTCGGAGCAGCAATTGCCCGAGGCGTGGGCGACGCACACGATTGTGAAGGAGAAATGAACGGAGCGCGGACGCCTCGTCCGCGTGACCCGATGGCATCGCGGACGAGGCGTCCGCGCTCCGTTATGGCAGAATCAACGCGCGGTAGAAGCGGCGGGGCAGGCCGATGGAGCCGTTGTCCGTGTAGTTGTAAGCGGCGGCGGTGTTGGTCGCGGTGATGAGCGGAGTCCAGTTCACCATGTTGGTCGAACCTTGCAGCGTGAACTTGAGTCCGGTGCGGCCATTGACCTGAATCACATTCGCGCCTTGAGCGGTCTGGCCGGTGAGCGCGAGAATCGTGGTGGTGGCGAGGCTGAAATTGAGTTGGAGAATCCCCGACGCGCCGTTCACGCCGTCCACGAGGATGTAGTTGGTCTTGCTGCCTTCGACGGGGAGTGAAAGGGAACTGGTCCGGCCGTTCGTGCCGCTGTTGTTGTCACAGGCGAGGAGTTCGAGCACGGAGGAATTGGTGGGTGACCGGCGGAAGACGGCCATCACCGTGTCGTAACTGCTGCCATCCGTGTTGATGAACAGCGTGCCGCTGGTCTGGGCGACGAAGGAAATCCAATCGGAAGAGCCGCCACTGACGCCGCAGATGACTTCACCGGGAGTGCTGGCGCTGCCGGCGGTGTTGAAAATCTGCGTGCCGCTGTAGCCGCTGACGATGGTGGTGGCGGCGCCCCGGACGATGACGTCGCCGGACGGCGCGTTGTTCTGGACGAAGGTGCCGATGAAGAGCGGGTTGCCAAAGAAATCCACGTAGCTGAGCTTGTCGAACGCGAGCACGTCTTCCGTGCCGTCGCCGGTGTCGTTGATTTGCAGCAGGGCGTTTTGGCTGTCGAGGTATTGCCAGGGCGTGAAGACGCGGACGCGGTAGTAACCGACGTGTTGCGGCTGCACGCTGGAAATATACAAGGTCTTATTCGTCGCGCCTGGGATGGGCTGGTTCTCGAAATACCATTGGTAGGTGAGCTTTTCCTTCTCGTTGTTGTTCACTTCCCAATGGTTTTGATTGCAGTTGAGATGACCTTGCGCGCACTCGGGGAAGGAGAGGTTGGTGAACAGCACGGATGCGCCCGTGGGCACGGTCTGGCTGGCGGGTTGCAACAGGATCACCGGGAGCATGTGGGAAGTTTTTTCCTCGGTCCAGGAGAGGAGGAATGGCCCGCCCACGCCGGTGAGTCCGTCCACGGCGATGTAATAACAACTGTTGTTCGTGGTGTTGTAGAACGCGTTGAAGCGACATTCGCTGGAATAGAATCCGCCGTCGTCCTCATCGCTCGCGACTTCCACGAGATTGCTGAGAGTCGTGCCTTGATAGACGCCCATGAGCGTGTCGAAGGTGCTGCCGCTGGTGCGGAACGTGGCGATGCCTTTGCTGCCGGCGGGTGTGCACCAGCGATACCAGACGGAGCGGCCACCGGGTTTGCCGGCGTGCAGCGGCTCGAAGGGTGGTTCGAAAGTCGCGAGGCTGTTGTCGCCGGCGACGATGCCATTCGTGCCGTTGCCGTAGCCGGAGAGATCAATGGCGTCCGCGAAATTATCGCCGACGGGAAGATCCAGAATATTTCCACCCGACAACACCAGCGAGGCGGTGGCGGTGGCGAACGCGCCGAGGTTGTTGGCGACGATGACGGTGTAGGTGCCGCTGCTGGCGAGCGAGGCGGAAACGGTGAGGCACGCGTTGGTCGCGCCGGGGATGTTCACGCCGTTGAGCCGCCATTGATAGAAGATCGGCGGCGTGCCGGAGGCGCTGGCGCAGAACGTGACGGTCGAACCGTCGGGTGCGTTCGTGCTGCTGGGCTGGAGTTCGATCACCGGCGGCGTGCGGACCTGGACGGCGGGGGAAATTTCCGAGGTGTTGCCGAAAGGATCGGTGGCCGTCGCCGTGATGAACTGGGTGTAAACCAGGGTGACCGGGAAGCTCGCGGAGAAACCATCCGTGCCGCTGCCGTGAACGGCGAGCGGGAAGGAGCCGAGAAAGTAACGGCCCTCGCCGTTGGTTGACGCGGCGTCGTTCACAAAAAACTCGAGACGATACGTGCGGTTCGGCAGGCTGGTGAGCGAGCCGTCAATCGTGGTCACGCCCGCAGCGGAGCGTGCGTCCGTGAGGACCGGGAAATTCTGCAAATCGTTGGCGCCGGTGTCGGAATCGTCCGCGTCGTTGGCCGTGGCGCCGTTGTTGCCGAGATCAATGCCAAGCGCGGCGTTCGCGAAGATCAAGTTGCCGAGGATGGAATTCCGGGTTGCGGTCGAGCCGGTGACGGTGACGCCGTTGTGACCGTTGCCGGCAATGATGTTGCCCTCGCCGGCGATGGTGCCACCGATCCGATTGCGCGAAGAGTTCAGTGAAATGCCATCGGCGGAATTGCCGGGTGTGTTCGTTCCCGTGAGATCCACGCCGAGGTAATTGCCCTGGATGACATTCGTCCCCGCGCCGTCAATGCGGATGGCGTTGGCAAAGCCGTAGATGGCGAGGCCGCGCACGGTGCTCGGGCCGGAGCGAATGACGAGGCCATCGGCGGAGTTGCTGGTCGCCGTACCGTCCAGGGCGACGACCGGCGGAAGGTTCGAGCCGGATTGCGACCAGCCGTCAATGACCACCGGGCTGGTGATGTCGGGCAACGCGGTGAGGAGATGAATCGTCTTAAATCCGCCGCCGGGAATCGTGAAGATGATCAGATTTTCATCCGGCGAATCGTTCGCGTCGAGCAACGCCTGCCGCAGCGAACCGGGGCCGGCATTGTCGGTGTTGTAAACGACGAAGAGGCGGTAGGGAATCACGCGAATCTGGAACGTGCAGGAGTTGGAATTGCCGGAGTCGTCGGTGGCCGTCCAAGTCACGGTGTTCGTGCCGACGGGGAAGATTGACCCGGACGGCGGCGAGGCAACCAATGAAAGTGAACTATCGCAAATGTCGGTCGTGAGAGGATTCGGGAACGTGACCGCTGCTCCGCCGGAATCGCGCGGCGCTTCGGCGACGATCATGTTGGCCGGGCACGCGATGATCGGCGGCGTGCGGTCCAAAATCGTGACCGTGAAAGTGCAAAGGTTGGTATTGCCGCTGTCGTCCGTGGCCGTGCAGAGAATGGTGTTTGTCCCGAGCGAGAAAAGCGATCCAGACGGCGGCGTGCAGACGACCGTGACGTTGCTGTCGCAAACATCCGTGGCTGTGGTGGCGTAGAACGCCGGCGTGCCACCGGGTCCGGTGCATTCGAGGACGATGTTACTGGAGCAGAAAATCGCCGGCGGAGTGGAGTCAATGATCGTGACCGTCTGGCTGCACGTGGCGCTGTTGCTGCAACTGTCTGTCGCCTTCCAAGTGCGCGTGGCGCTGAAGGTTTCGCCGACAAGCGCGTTGGTGATGGTGCTGGTGATCGTGAGGGTCACGTTCGTGCCACCGCAAATGTCGGACGCGGTGGGCGCGGTGAACGTCCACACGTCGCCACACTCGACGATGCGGTTGCTGGCGCAGGTGATGACCGGCGCGGTGGTGTCCACGACGGCGATGGTCTGGCTGCACGAGGCGGAATTGCTGCAACTATCCATCGCGCTCCACGTGCGCGTCGCGGAGAAAGTATTTCCACAGAGCGCATTGGTGATGGTGCCGGTGATTGTGATGACAGCGTTCGTGCCGTCGCAAATGTCGGACGCGGTGGGCGAATCGAACGTCCATACGTCGCCACATTCCACGATGCGATTGCTGGCGCAAGTGATCACGGGCACGGTGGTGTCCACGATGGTAATCGTCTGACTGCACGAGGTGGAGTTGCTGCAACTATCCGTCGCGCTCCACGTGCGCGTGGCGGAGAAAGTATTTCCGCACAGTGCGTTCGTGATCGTGCTGGTGATTGCGATCGTGACATTTGTTCCGTCGCACACGTCCGTGGCGCTCGGCGCGTCGAACGTCCACGCGTCGCCACATTCCACAACACGATTACTGGCGCAGGTGATCGCCGGCGCGGTGGTGTCCACGACGGTGATGGTCTGGCTGCACGAGGCGGAATTGCTGCAACTATCCGTCGCGCTCCACGTGCGGGTGGCGGAGAAGGTGTTTCCGCAAAGCGCGTTGGTAATTGTGGCTGTGATTGTGACGGTGACGTTCGTTCCTTCGCATGTGTCTGTCGCGCTGGGCGAATCGAAGTCCCAAGCCAAACCACACTCGACGATACGATTGCTCGCGCAGGTGATGACGGGCGCGGTCGTGTCAACCACCGTCACAATCTGCGAGAAATAGGCGGAGTTGGAGCAGCCGTCGGTGGCTTGCCAGGTTTGGGTGGCCGCGAAACTGTTTCCGCAAAGAGCGTTGGTCATCGGGGCAAGGGCAGTAATCGTGACGTTTGTGCCCGAGCAAATGTCCGTTGCCGTGGGCGCTTGGAAGTCCCACGGCGCGCCGCATTCCACCGTAAGGTTGGATATCCCGGTGATTACTGGCGCGGTCGTGTCCACGACCGTGACAGTTTGACTGCAACTGGTGCTGTTGCCGCATCCGTCCGTGATCTGCCAGGTGCGGGTCGCTGAGTAAGTGTCACCGCAAGAGTCATTGGTCGTGGTGCCGATAACCGCGAGTGTGAAATTAGTCCCACCGCAGGAGGCGCTGACTGCGGGCGGATCAAAATTCCACGCCGCACCACATTCCACGTTGCGATTGGAAGCACAGATCAGCGTGGGGGCAGGTGCTGGTGTAAAGGCAATGCCGCGGAAAGAAGTGTTGGCGCTCGCGGTGACTAGAGTTTGCGCGACTGAATTTGAACCGGTGTCTTCGATGCGGATGAAGCGGTTGGCGGGATTGCCTTGCTGCGGCACGTTGTCGCTGGTGGTCGCGTAGATCACCGGGTTCGCGCCGGACCAATCCACCGTCAAGCCCCGGGCGCCGGCGTTGGTGCTGCCGCTGCCGAGACGGTATTCGAGCGTCCAAGTCCCGGCTGAATTCGTGTAACGCAACACGCCGCCGAGCGCGGATTGCGTGTCGTCGGCGATATACGCGGTGTTTCCCGTGGCATCGAAAGCGAAGCTGTAAGGACTGCCGCTGCTTGGGATCACACTTGACGGCGCGGCGGACGAGGTGGGCGCGCCGGCGAATTTTGAAACTCCCGTGGCGGCGGTGCTGAAATAGATTTCGCCATTCACGAATTTCACGACACGGATGTTGGCGTTGAACACCAGGCTCGCCGGGGCATCGAATCCCAGGTAAGCCACCGCGCCCGTCGAAGTTGCGGAAACCGCGCCGCCCGTCCAGAAATTATTCGTGCCGTCCGTGATGGCGGAACGGATGTTGGCTTTGTCGTAGAAGTTGGTCGTCACCACTTTGAGCGTGAACGCGCCGTCGCCGTCCACCACGCCGACGCCGCGCGGGACCGTGGCCGCTTCGGAGGTCGGGATGTTGGTCAAGCCCGCATCCGTGTGATAGCCGGCGAGACTCAGCCACGCGCCGTTGAGCGAAGAGTTGAGCGATGCTTCCGCGGTGGCGTTGCCGCTGGCGACCAGCGCATTCGTGCCGCTGCTGGGGATGGCGACGGTTTGGACGAACGTGCCGTTGGTCGCGAACTCGTCGAGGAACAACGCCGTGCCGCTGTTGGTGAGCGCGGTGGAACCGTCACCCATTCGCAGGATGACGAGGTTGCCGGGAGTGAACGCCGCCATCGCTGCGGTTGTGAACAGCGCGAGGAAAACGCCGATGGCGCGGCCGGAAAGTGTGACGCGCGATTTCGCGGCGGGCCTGGCAAGCGTCGCCGCGAGGGATGAAGTGATGGGATTACTCCGCCGCGCAATTCTCAGTCCTTCCGAACAGACCTTGACTGCACGCTGAAAATTTGTGGAGCTATTCGTCCCGGACAAACTGGTTAAAGTCCTCCCGGAATTTGCCACGCTCCCGTGGCTTGGTACTGCTTGCATATTAGGGCAAGGCGAGCCTAGTCCCGCACCCGGTATAAGCAAGAAAATTTTAGAAGATTAACTGCGGTTTGACCCGATGCCGCCGGCAAACCGTCACGGCAACTTCGACGGGCGTTTCGCCAGCCGATGCACTTCGCTGCCCGCCAGAAGAAACGCGCCCACGCCGTAAATCTCCGTGGCGTTCTCATCGAACTTCTTCGGGTCCGCGCCGATGGGTTGGACGTGGGTGAGTTTTCCGTCCGGATCAACGCAGGCGGTGAGCGCAGCCCAAGCTTTCAGCACGGCTGGTTCAAATTTCCTTTTTTCCAGCAAGCCTTCGTTTACGCCCCAGGCCAGGGCAAAAGTGTAAAAGCCCGAACCGCTGGTTTCCTTGAGCGGATAACTCGCGGGATCGAGCAGGCTCGCGCGCCAGAGTCCGTCCGGCTGCTGGCAGGTCAGGATTTTCGCCGCCAGTTCCCGGAACTGCTGCTCGAAGCGCAGGCGCGACGGATGATCCTTGGGCAAATGTTGCAGCACGCGCGCCAGCCCGGCCATCACCCAGCCGTTGCCGCGGCTCCAGAAAACTTTCTGCCCGTTCGCCTCGCGCTTCGCGAAATACGTGCTGTCGCGGAAATACAAATGTTCCTCCTGGTCGTAAAGGTAATCCGAGGTGCGCCACCAGTTCGTCACGGCGAACTCGAGATACTTCTTTTCGCCCGTGGCGGTGTAGAGGCGCATCCACGTTGGCGGGGCCATGAACAAAGAATCGCACCAGGACCAGAGATCGCCGATGCCTTTTTGGGTAAAATCGAGCGTGGAAAACTGGCGTGGATTGGCGAGGATGAAATCAAAACGCTCCCGCAGCGGGCTGATGAATTTCGGGTCCGGCTTTTGGCGATACAACTCCAGGTAGGTTTGGCCGACACAGTGATCGTCCGCGTGATACTTGCGCGGCCCGGGCTGCCAGTTGGTGCCTTCGCCCATCGCCATCATGGCGTCGCGGTATTTTGGATTTTCGGATATTCCCGCCAGCGCCATGATTCCGGTGAAGCCCGCGCCGCTGGTCCATTCCGTCGGCGCGTGTTTGCTCGGGTTCGCCAGTTGCCAGTCCGCCACGCGCTCCATCACCGTGAGGACGGACTTCGGATCAAGTGCTGCTTTCGTCACGTCGGTGGGTTGCCCGTTCGTGGGGCATGAAACAAATGCGAGTGCGAGCCCAAACAAAGGCAGCCCCCGGAAGTTATGGCGAAGAAAACGTTGGGCGCGCGGAAATGGCGATTGGCGGATGTTCATGTTCTCTTTTTCTGGCAGATGCCGCCGCGCGACGCAAGCTTTCGGGTTCAGTCCGCGGTCAAACATTCGTTCAACCTCTTGCCCGCGACTCTCGGCGGGGATTGCGCGCCGCCGCGGAAGTTGCGATGCTGCGCCCATGAAGTCCGCCAATCTGCCTGCCGAACTTTTCATCCAGAACCGCGACCGCCTGCGCCAGATGTTGCCGGCCAACTCGCTCGTCATCCTCAACGCCAACGACATTCTCCCGACCAACGCCGATGGCTCGATGCCGCATGTGCAGAACGCGGATTTGTTTTACCTGACCGGCGTGCGACAGGAGGAAAGCATTTTGGTCATCGCGCCGAACGCGTTCGATGAAAAGATGCGAGAGGTTTTGTTCCTGCGCGAAACGAACGAGCACCTCGCGACTTGGGAAGGCCACAAGCTCACCAAGGACGAAGCCACGCAAGCCTCCGGCGTCAAAAACGTCCGCTGGCTCTCCGAGTTTCCGACGGTGTTCCGCCAGTTGATGTGCGAGAGCGAAAATGTTTTCCTCAACTCCAACGAGCACTATCGCGCCACGCCGGAAGTCGAGACGCGCGACGCACGCTTCATCCGCCAGTGCCAGCGGCAATATCCGCTTCACCGCTATCATCGGCTCGCGCGGTTGATGCATCAGTTACGCGTCGTGAAGTCCGAGCACGAGATCGCTGTCATTGCCGAGGCGGCGCGCATCACGGGCAAGGGTTTCAAACGCGTGCTCAAGTTCACCAAGCCCGGCGTGAACGAACGCGAGATCGAAGCCGAGTTCGCACACGAGTTCATCCGCAACGGCGCGGGCTTTGCCTACAGTCCGATCATCGCCGCCGGCGCGAGCAGCAACGTGCTGCACTACGTCCAGAACAACCAGGTCTGCAAAAAGGGCGACGTGCTCCTGCTCGACGTCGCCGCCGGTTTCGGCAATTACATGTCCGACCTCACGCGCACGATTCCGGTGAGCGGCCGTTTCACGCGACGGCAGCGGCAGGTCTATAACGCCGTGCTCCGCGTCATTCGTCAGATGACGAAAGCCATGACGGCCGGCAAAACCATCGTGGACCTGCGCAAGGAAGCCGAGGAACTGATCACGAGGGAATGTGTTGATCTCAAGCTACTCAAACTTTCCGAAATCAAAAAGCGGAAGCCCGACAGTCCGGCGGTGAAAAAGTATTTCATGCACGGCGTCGCGCACCCCATCGGCTTGGACGTCCACGACGTGCTTTATCCGAATCAAAAAATCCAACCCGGCTGGGTGCTCACCTGCGAACCGGCGATTTACATCCGCGAAGAAGGTTTCGGCGTGCGACTGGAAAACACCGTGCTGGTCACGGAGGACGGTCAGCAAGATTTGATGACGGACATTCCGATTGAGGCGGATGAGATTGAAAGTTTGATGAAGTGAAGCGGCAACACAGAGGTTGAAATGGGAACGCTCGGTGTCGCCGACGGAAAGTTTGCTCGCTCGCCGGGCAAGTTGGAGGTGCGCTTGACCTCGCAGGAGGTTCGCTCGAGAAATCTTGCCCTTCGCGACACCAACGTTGGTCTCGCAACTGGGTCGGTAGCCCTGTTGGAGACCAACGTTGGTCGGCGATTGGGATAACTTGCCCTCCGCGAGACCAACCTTGGTCTCAGGGAGGGCAACATTGCCTTCGGCGAGGGATAATTTGGTCTCGGCGAGACCAATTATGGTCTTTCAAACCTCCACGTTTCCTGTCGCAACTACCTTTTTTACAGCCATTTACTATGGTTTAGCCGGTTGAGGCTTGCTCGGACGTCCGGGATAGCGCGTGGCGAGGTCGTCGTGGATGTCGCTGGCCCCGGCACGACCGCGTTTGGCGGCATCGGCGGTGGTGTTGTAGTAGGCGAGATTGGCGAGCATGATTTCGTTTCCGACCACGTCGAAGGTGTCGTCCGCTTTGGAAGCAAGCAGATGGAGGCGGGGAAGGAATTTCAGGATTTGAGCGCGGGCGGCGCGGTCTTTGAGAACTTCGGCAACCTGAATGTAGCTGGGAATGTAATCCGGGTTGCTGGCCATGTAGCCGGCGCACTTCTCGTCGAAGCCCACGGATTTTTCGCCGAGCAGGACGGTGTTGTCGCCGTCGTCGCGGCTGATAAGAAACGGCAGCAGGTTTTCGATGGCGGTGATGTGACCGATGATGTCGGCTACGTTCGGATCGGTGATGGTGACGGAGATGCGGTTGTCGTTTGCCATAATGTTGTTTGTTGGTTTTTTGTTTTGCGTTCCTTGGTTACGCCCTTATTCACGCGGGAGGAGTTTTTCCGCCGAACAACCGAGTGCCTTACGAATGCGAACCACCGTCGTCATGAGCACGTTGATTTCGCCGGCCTCGATGCGTTGAATGTTTCGCAGGCTCAGGTCTGCCGATTCGGCCAAGCGTTCTTGGGTCATCTCCTTGAGATGGCGCTCGCGCCGGACATTGGCCCCGAATTTTTTCTGCAATCCAATCAACTCCGTGGGTGTGGGCACGCCACATTTGGCGAAAAATCGCTCTTGACTTGAACGCCGTACCGCGTCGTCATGTGTTTGTGAGGCTGAATCTGGAGTTCAGCCGAAAACTCAGGCCAAGAAACCGACAAACCAAGGAAAACCATGAAAGCCATCGAACTGCTTGCACGGCTGTTAATGGGTTGCGTTCA
>SCTL01000798.1 GCA_004297495.1 Verrucomicrobiota bacterium | reverse complement strand
ACGACTTGGAATACGCAGCCGGTGATGGGACAAACTCTCGCGAGTTGGCCGATGTCCACGAACGGATTGGATCGTGTGGAAGTCACTTCAATTGCGAAGACTGAAATCGCGGGCGATGATTTGTTAAGTTTCGGTCTGCTGATCGCCAATCCCTTTTCGGATACCGTCTATTCCTTCAACTCGCGCGAAACTTCGGCGGGCCTTCGTCCGCAGTTCGTGCTCGAATCCACGAACGGCTCTTTGTCTTACGTAAGTTGGGTGGCTGGGTTTACCAACCTTTCCTCGTCCGCTCCCGGCGCCGACCCGGATGGCGACCGCCTCAACAACGCCGAGGAATTTTTGTTCGCCCGCAATCCCGGACAGGTCGACGGTTCAAATGTTTTCGCGATCAGCGTCGCGCCGGGTGGCGTAACGCTCGGCTTTCCGCAACGAAAACACCTACCGGCGCAAACTTACTTCGTGGTCGAAAGCACCACGTCGCTGATGCCGGCGACTTGGCTGCCCGCACCTGGAGTGGAGTTCAGTCCTGGTGTTGATCTCGGCGCTGCGCGCTGGATGAACGCCTTTATTCCTGCAAGCGATTCAACGCAGAGTTTTTATCGGCTGCGAATCGTTATCGGCCCGTGAGCCCGCCCAGCAAGTTTGTTTGGCGTGCGCCGCGCACGCCGACTCCCTCCAAAGAGGGATACTCGTTTGCCAACGATTCGTGCGAGACTGAAGCCGCTTCCATTGAACGAACGGCCAATTGATGGCGAAAGAAGCAAGAGTCACAATTAATCTGTCATGAGAAAAAGCGTCCTGCTCAAACCACGCGCCTTCACCTTGATCGAGTTGCTGGTGGTGATCGCCATCATCGCCATCCTAGCGGCGATGCTTTTACCCGCTTTGTCACGCGCCAAGGAAAAGGCCAAACGCACCCAGTGCTTGAACAATCTGAAACAGATCGGCGTCGGCGTGTTCATGTACGCGGGCGAAAACTATGAGCTGATTTTTTCTCCTCGCCAGGTGGGTGGCACACCGATCCGCTACAATCTCCACGCGTTGAACGATGACACTGCCACCCGCTCGAAGACGGTCGGCTTAGATCCCATGATGACGAACGTCCCGACGAGCTGGGTCTGTCCTGAATTCAACAAAGGGGTCGCAACCTATAATCCCTCCACCACACCGCCCCAGTGGCAGATCGGCTACCAATATCTCGGCGGTGTGACTCTGTGGTACAATTCCCAGGGAACGTTTCCGTCGCTGAGCCCCGTCAAGCTCGCCAGCGCCAAACCGGGTTGGGTGCTTGCCGCCGAGGACGTCATGTACGACGGCAGCATCTGGTCAACAGTCCATCCTCGTCCCGGCGCCAGACATCCTGACGGTGGTAATCATCTGCTTTCGGATGGTTCGGCTTACTGGGTCAAGGTGGAGCGGATGTATCAACTCACGACCTACGACCTCGCCGGCCACCAATGGTACTTTTATCAAGACGACCTTTCGAACATGACAGCCGCTCAACTCACCGCGCTGAAGTTCAAGCCCTGAGCTTTCGACACACACTCGCGCCAGGAGTCGCGCGGGCTCGGAAAACTCTGTCCACTCAAAGGTGGATGATCCCGCGTTGAACGGAAACACTCACGGCTTCGGTACGATCAGCGACGCGGAGCTTGGCGAGAATGTTTTTCAGGTGGTCCTTCACGGTGTACTCGGTGATGCCGAGATTGGAAGCGATCTGTTTATTCGCCAGTCCCTTCGCGATTTCGTTCAACACCTGCAACTCGCGCGTGGTCAAGGTCTCGTAGGAATTGCGCGAGGAAAGACGATGCGCGACTTCCTTGGGAATCCAGCGTTCGCCGGCGGCCACGGCCCGGAGCGCGGGAAGGAGTTTTTCGCCAGTGGAACTTTTCAGCACATAGCCTTGCGCGCCGGCCTCGAAAGCTTTGCGGATGTCCGCGTCGCCATCGAATGCGGTCAGGATCAAAACGCGGGCTTCGGGATTGGTTTTCCGGATTTCTATGGTTGCTTCGATTCCGTTTTTCACCGTCATGCGCGAGTCCATCAAGACCAGGTCGGGTTTGTGTTTCTCAAACAGTTCAACGGCCTGCGATCCGTCAGCGGCTTCGGCCACGACTTCCATGTCGGGATCCGTGTTCACCAGCGCGACCAAGCCAATACGTACGATGTAGTGATCATCCGCGATCAGAATGCGAATTTTTTTGTTCGGCCTCATACCAATCCTGTGGCGTCGCCCGTTTCGTGGCCATCGGGAGCTTGGATGGAGTTGATGGGAATCTCGACTTGCACGCAAGTTCCCGCGCCGGGCACGCTCTCGATGGAAAGCTTTCCATCCATCCGTTTGGTTCGCTCTTCCATCCCTACCAGTCCGAAATGACCTTCGTTGCTACCGACAGAATTTCCGGGCATGAAACCTCTGCCATCGTCCTTGATCCGGAAAGTCACGCTTTGCGAACTGAACTTGAGTTCGATGGTCACCGTTTTGGCTCCGGAATGTTTGATCACATTGGTCAGAGCTTCCTGCCCAATGCGCAAGAGATTTTCCTCCACCACTTCCGACAGCGGACGGACCGGACCTTCTGTCGTGACGTTGAATTG
>SCTL01000071.1 GCA_004297495.1 Verrucomicrobiota bacterium | reverse complement strand
GCCACGATGCTGTTCGAGGCGCTCGAATGTAAGAAGCAGCTTCACATCATCCCGGGCAACGGGCACGTCGGACATCTCGACCGCAACAAACACAAAGTGTTTGCGTTGACGACGGAGTGGGTGTTGAACACTCTCATGTAAGCGGCTCAGCGTGGGGAACAAGGGCCGCTGACGCACATGAGCATCCGAATCATCGAGGCCGACGAGGCCAAAGCGCTGAGCCCCCACGCGAAGTGGAAATTGCTCTCGCCCTTTCTCACCCGGCACGGCGGCCAGGCGCTCTCCTACGCGACGTTGCAGTCGGGGATGGAATACTTCATCACCGACCACGGCTTCATCGCGTATCACACGGTGCAGCATCGCGTGTTTTCGCCGCGACCCAAACGCATTGGCTTCACCGATCCCGTCTGCGCGGCGGCGGATTATCCTCGTCTGCTGGATGAATTTCTCGCGCGCGGAAAACGAGCATCGTTCGCCTGTGTCTCGGAGGAATTCGCGCGCGCGCTGCGCGAACGGCGGTTCAAGGTGAATTGCATCGGCTACGAAGTGGAGTTGCCAGTGCAGACCTACAACACCGCCGGCAACTGGAAGGAACTGGATCTGATCAAGCGCGCGCGCAACGAGGCCAAACGCGAGGGCCTGATGATTCGCGAGATGCCGATCGAGCAGGTCAGCCGCGCGCAGCTTGAGGAAGTCTCGCGCCGGTGGATTGGCGGCAAGAAAGTCAACGACCGCGAAATCTGGCTCTACGCACGCAAGGCGATCTTCGAACCGGAGGAAGGCGTGCGGAAATTCATCGCCTTTGATCGCGAGGGACACGTGGCGGGTTTTGCCTTCTACGACCCAATCTACGCGACGGGCCGCGTGACCGGCTATTCCGCGAACGTGCTGCGGTGCGATGAAAAGCGCTTTGGCCGGCTGGCCACGGCCATTCACATGGAGGCCATCGAGCGATTCAAATCGGAAGGCGTGGAGATTTTGAACCTGAACCTCGCGCCCTTTGCCAAACTGGAGTCGGGAAATTTCAACGACGACTTCGGCGCGAAGATTTTCTTCAAACTCAGCGAGAAATTTGGGAATGACATTTACAATTTCCGCGGACTGGCGTTTCACAAGTCGAAATACCGCGGCGCGGAAAAGTTCCTCTATTTCGCGTCGAACAGCCTGTGGCCGTCGAATGACATTTATCTCGCGTTCAAGTCCGCCGATATCACGCAAAGCTACCTGTCCACGCTGGGCCGGCTGGTTCTGGGCATGGTGACTGCTAAGAAGAAAGGCAAAGCCGATACCAACGGCCATTAACAACCTGGCGGCCCGTGCTGGCGCCACAAACGAAAGCACGAACTATGAAGACGACCACATTGTTCAAGGCGCTCCGGGTCGCCGGAGTGGGCCTGGCCTTTTGCGCCGCCACGGTGTCCAGTTGGGCTGCGGAAACGCCTCCGGTGCAGAAATCCGCGCTCGTCCAGTTTTTCGAGCAGGACTATCTGTTCGGCGACTGGGGCGGTTGGCGCACCGACCTGCACAACCGCGGCGTGGATTTTGAATTCTTCTACGCCGGCTCGCTGCCCTCGAACGTGGGCGGCGGCATTGAGCGCGGCACGATTTATCAGGGCGCGCTTTTGATGACGCTGGATTTGAACTCGGAAAAACTCGCCGGCTACGAGGGCGGAACATTTCACGCCGGCTCGCTCTGGTTGCACGGACAGAAACCTTTCTCCGACCGCTTCATCGGTGACCTGAACAAAGTCAACCTGGTGGACTACAACAATGCGTTCCGGCTCTGGGAACTTTATTACCAGCAAAAATTCCTGGACGACAAAGTGACGTTCAAGGCCGGGCAACTCGACATCGGGATGGATTTCATCGTCCCCGAGTACTACAACTCCATCAGCTCGCTCGCCTTTTTGAACCAGACGTTTTTCTTTCCCACGATGGCGTTCAACGTGTATGACCAGCCATATTATCCCGTCGGCAATCACGGGCTGTCCTCCACGCCGAACGCTTCGCCCGGCGCGCTGTTGCGCGTGGATTTCCGGCCCGACCTTTACGCGCAAGCCGCGGTCTATGACGGCAACCCCGACCGCTCCAATGGCGCGAACTTCAAACTGAGCAGCGACGAGGGCGCGCTCTCGTATTTTGAATTGGGCTATCGCCACAACGCCTCGACCAACAGCGCCGGCGCGCCCGGCAATTTGAAACTTGGCGCGTGGTATCACACCGACGATTTCGTGGATGAATACGAAGGGACGTTCAACGCCTTCGACAATTACGTCGCGGCCAACGGAATTCCGTTGCCGCCGGTTTCGCCTGGCCCGGCAAAATTCCGCGGCGGCAACTGGGGAGTTTATTTCCTCGCCGACCACGTGTTGTGGCTGGAAAAGAACCGGCAGGACCCGGCGTTGCAGGGTTTGACCGGATTTTTCCGCGTGGCCTACGCGCCGCCGGATCGCAATCTGGCGGAACTCGGCATTGATGGCGGCCTCGTCTATAAAGGCCTGATTCCCTCGCGGGATTGGGATACCTTGGGACTTGGCCTGTCGTATCTGAAAATCAGCGACGACTTGCGCCGCGCGCAGCGCGACATCAACGCGGGGTTCGGATCGTATGGCCCGGTGCTGCCGTCGGCGGACTACGAAGGCGTGATTGAGATGAACTACAAGATGCAAGTGGCGGCGTGGTGGACGTTGCAAACGAGTGTGCAGCGCGTCTTTCATCCCGGCGGACGCGTGGCGGCGAACATTCCCGACGCGTGGGCGGTGATTGTGCAAACAACGCTGCGGTTTTAATTTTGGCTGGGCACGTTGAGTAAGCGAACGCCCCCGCCTCGCCGGCAAAAGCGCCGGCGGGGCGGCGGGTTTCATTGATGGAATTGAGAAAGCAATGGAAGCAACAGAAGTAAAGACGAACGGAGTTTCATTCCGCGCCGCCGCAGGCGACGCGCGGCAGGGTGCGTTGCTGCGCCTCTCGCGGCATCAGGCGGTGTTCGAGGTGTACGGCGAGAGCCGCGTGCTGCGGGTTTCCGAGGCGCTCGGCGAATTCCAGATCACCTTCGCCCAACGCGCCGTCTATTCCGGCCGGGCGGTCACGCGCACGGTCTTGGACGCCGGCACTTCCGCCATCTATGAAGTGACGTTGAACGAAAAAGACTGGCTGGATTTTCTGTTTGCGGGGGACTCATTCCGCAACGGCGCGGTCAAGCACCAGTTCGAGGAATTCCTGGCGGAATGGCAGAAGGTCTATCACATCCTCCCCGAATTCAAAGTCGTGATGGCGGACATGCAATCCTTCCTGCACGACCTGCGCCTCTGGGTGGACCAGGTGGAACTGGAGTTGAAGGCGCGCTACCCCGGCGACCTGGCCCAGGCCCGGCACGAGGTCGAAGAAAAAATGGGCGCGCAAGTCGTCCCCGCTTTCAACGCGATGCATGAACGCATGGAGGCGCTCTCGGCCACCATCCCGCCGGAGTTGCGCGGCGCGCACGAAAGTTTCGCGCAGCGACAGTTGCATCCCTTGATGATGTGCGCGCCGTTTGGACGACGGACCTTCCTCAAGCCGCTTGGGTACGCGGGCGATTACGAGATGGTGAACATGATTCTGCGCGATCCGTTCGAGGGCGATTCCATGTACGCCCGGCTGGTGAACCTGTGGTTCCTGCGCCAATGGCCTGCCGAGGCGCATCGCAACCGCATCAAGTATCTCAAGACCTGTCTCAAGCGCGAATGTTTGCGCGGCGCGCGGCGGGGCCAGCCGGTGCGCATTCTCAATCTCGGCTGCGGCCCGGCGTACGAAGTGCAACAGTTTCTGGAAAGTGAAGCGGTGAGCGATCACGCCGAATTTACCTTGCTGGATTTCAACCAGGAAACGCTGGATTACGCCACGTCGCTTCTGACGGTGGCAAAACAGCGCGCGGGCCGGCGGACTCCGATCAAGTTTGAAAAAAAATCCGTGCACCAACTCCTGAAGGAAGGCGGGCGCCGGCAGAACCCCGGCGCGGGCATTTACGATCTGATCTATTGCGCGGGGTTGTTCGATTATCTTTCCGACCGCACCTGCCAGCATTTGATGAACATCTTCCATCAGCAACTCGCGCCCGGCGGCTTGCTCGTGGCCACCAATGTGGATGATCGCAAACCGTTCCGGCACATGATGGAGTTCTTGCTCGACTGGCATTTGATCTATCGCACGCCCGCCGGCGGCGCCACGTTGGTGCCCGAAAGTGCCAGCGCAGATGAGGTACAGGTGTTCAACGATGACACCGAGGTGAATATTTTTATCGAAGTCCGAAAACCGGAACATGCATAACGATCCTCCAGTCAGCCGCGAAGTGCTGTCCGCCTACGCCGAGTACGACCGGCAGGTGACGATCAGCAACTTCAAGGTCGCCTGTGTGATCGGTATGTTGCTGATGCCCGCGGGTTACGTCCTGGACCGCGCGATGTATCCGGACCTGGTCAGCCAGTTTCTGCAACTGCGGTTTGTCTCGTCTCTCGTCATTGGGTTATTCCTCGGCATCCTGCTGACGCCTTTCGGTCACCGGCGGTACCGGATGCTGGGGGTGACGCTGTTTCTCATTCCCGCTTCTTTCATCGCCTGGATGATTTATGCGTCGCCGGACGGGGCGACCTCGCCGTATTACGCGGGGCTGAATCTCGTGTTGCTGGTGCTGGCCTTCGTGCTGCACTGGACTTTTTGGGAAAGCCTGACCGCCGCCGCGTTGGTGATCGTGCTCTATGCGGTCGCTTCGTTTGCGCACGGCTCCATCAATCGCACTACGATCGGTGAGTTCGTGAACAACCTTTATTTCCTCGTGCTCACCGGCGTGATCGTGATCACGGGGAGCTATTTCCACAGCAAGTCGCGCTTCCGCGAATTCGCCCTGCGCTTCGAGTTGGACCGCAACCGCGAGGCCCTGGAGCATTCCAACGAGAAGTTGACCGGTCAGAACGTGGTGCTCGAGAACACCAACAAGAAACTCGAAGACACGATCCAGAAACTGACCGAGGCCGAATTGCAACTCGTGCAGTCCGAAAAGCTCGCCTCGCTCGGCCGCATGAGCGCGGGCATCATTCACGAGATCAACAACCCCATCAACTACGCCAAGACCGGCCTCTACACTTTACGTCAGAAAGGCAAATACCTCGCGCCAGAGCAGTTGGAGGAGTACCAGGACATCTTGAAGGACGTGGAAGACGGCGTGGATCGCGTGAAGGACATCGTGTCCGACCTGCGCATGTTCACACACCCCGACACCGAGCACCTCGACCTCGTGGACGTGGCGGCGGCGTTGGAATCCGGATTGCGTTTCCTGAGCAATGAATGGAAGGACAAAGTACTGATCGAACAAAAACTTCCGTCCGCCTACACCGTGCGCGCCAACAAAAACAAACTCATCCAGCTTTTGCTCAACCTGGTGCAAAATTCCCTCGACGCCCTGCCCCACAAACCGTTCAACAACGGCGAGCGCCCCACCATCTGGATCGAAGGCCGCACGGAAGGCGATCACAGTTTTGTCGTCGTCCGCGACAACGGCCCGGGCATCGCCAAGGAAAATCTGGACAAGGTTTTTGATCCATTCTTCACCACCAAAGACGTTGGCGAAGGCATGGGCCTGGGACTGAGCATTTGCTATCGCATCATGCAGGAATCCGGCGGGCGGATCACGGTGCGTTCGGAGCCGGGAAAGTTTTGCGAGTTTACGCTGGATTTTCCAACCAAAGGCTGACATGAACTCCCCAGACCCTCACATGACGCAGCCGGACTACAAACGCTTTATCATCCTTTATGTGGACGACGAGGAGAAGTCGCTCAAGGGTTTTACGCGCGCCTTCAACGAGCAGTTCCGCATCCTGACTGCTTCCAACGCCCAGGACGGCTTGAAACTGCTCGAGGCTCATGCCGACGAAATCGGCCTGCTCATGACCGACCAGCGCATGCCCGGCGAGAAAGGCGTCTGGCTGCTCGAACGCGCCCGCACCCTGAACCCCGGCATCGTCCGCATTCTCGCCACCGCTTACTCCGACCTCGAAGCCGCGATCAACGCCGTCAATTCCGGCGCCATCTACAAATTCGTCAGCAAGCCCTGGGATCCGCCGCAACTGGAGCAGACGCTCAAACGCGCTTTGGAATTTTTCGTGTTGCAACGCGAGCGCGACGAATTGCTCCGTGAAAAACTTTCCGTGCTGCACAACATGATGATTGCCGACCGGCTCGTGAGTCTGGGTTTGCTCGCGGCGGGCCTGAGCCATCACATCCGCAACGCGCTCGTCGCGGTGAAAACGTTTCTCGATCTAGCGCCCGCCAAGCTGGAGGAGGAACGCGCCGGCCTGCCGGGGCTGCGCGATCCGGATTTCTGGCGCGACTACTATCACAGCGTCCAGGGCCAGATCGAGCGCATCAACAATCTGCTCAAAGACCTTTGGGCCGCCTCCGACGCTTCCCCGGCGCAATTCGCCGATTTCGTCACCGCGCGCGACCTCGTCCAGCGCAGCCTCGATCCGATCCACGCGAAACTCGCCGCCAAGAAAATCACCGTGGCGAACGACATCCCGGTGGATTTGCCCAACTTCAAGGCCGATGAACCGAAACTGCTGCGGGTGTTTGATCTGCTGTTGCGCGACGAACTGGCCAGTTTGCCCGATGGCAGCAAGATCACTTTTACCGCCAGTGTCGCGGGTGACGACAAGAAGCCCGAGATAGAAATTCGCGTTTCCGACAACGGCCCCGGCTTGCCGCAGGAAGCCGTGCGCGTGCTGTTCGATCCGTTCGTCGTCCGCGGCGACACGCCGGCGGAGTACGGCATCAATCTCATGGCGTGCTTTTTCATCGTCTATCATCACGGCGGCAAGATTGAGGCCGAGAGCGGCCCGGGCCGCGGCACCACGTTCAAGATCCGGCTGCCCATGAATCCCGACCGTGCCGTGCATCCGGACAACGGACAGGACTTTCTCAAGAAAGCCGTGTTGAACGAATCGCTCTGGCAAAAGCTGCTGGCCCATCCCTGAGCCGACCGCGCAAAAAACTTCCCGTCGCTCCCCGCTTTGTTTAAGTTGGCCGCATGGCCGACCGGCTGCACAAAGGCGAAAAAATTCTGCGGGGCATCGCGGCCTCGACCGGAGTCGCGCGCGGCCGCATCGTGGTGCTCGACAAGGCCAGGACCACAGTCGAGCGGCGTGAGTTGCCGGAAGCGGAAGCGCCCCGCGAAATCGCGCGCCTCGAAGCCGCGCTCGGCGCCACGCGCAAGCAATTGCAGGAGGTTCAACGCAAACTCACCGAGAGCATCGGCTCCGGCCAGGCCAGCATTTTTGACGCGCACATCCTCGTGCTCGAAGACCCGGCGCTCATTGAAGAAACCGTCCGGATGCTCAACGCCGAGCACGTGAACGCCGAGTGGGCGTTTCACACCGCTGCCGAGCGTTACGCCGGCGCGCTCGCCGCCATGAACGACGAGTATCTCCGCGAACGCGCGAGCGACTTGCGCGACGTCGCCTCCCGCGTCATCAGCCATCTCGCCGGCCACGACAACGACGTGGACCTGCGCCACCTGACCGAACCGTGCATCATCATCGCGCACGACCTCACGCCGTCGAAGACCGCGCAACTGGACCGGAAAAAAGTGCTCGGCTTTGCGACGGACATCGGCAGCAAGACTTCGCACTCCGCCATTCTCTCCCACTCCCTGCGCATCCCCGCCGTCGTCGGCTTGAAGACCGCGAGTCAGGAATTGGAGACCGGCCAGTATGCTTTGCTCGACGGCTACAACGGTCTCATCATCGTTGACCCGACGGACCAGACGCTTTTCGAGTACGGCCAGTTGGTGCGCAAGCAGGTCACGCTCGAGGAAAAATTGCGCGAAGTCGTCACCCAGCCCGCCATCACGCTGGACAATCACCGCGTTTTTCTCTCTGCGAACATCGAATCCGCCGCCAACGCCGCCGACGTGCTGGCCAACGGCGCGGATGGCGTGGGCCTTTTCCGCACCGAGTACCTTTTCATCAATCGCGACGCGCCTCCGAGCGAAGAGGAGCAATTCCAGGCCTATCGCGAAGTCGCCGCGCGGCTCAAGCCGCATCCCGTCGTCATCCGCACACTCGATCTCGGCGGCGACAAATTGCTCTCGCACCTGCACGTGCCCACCGAGATGAATCCGTTCCTCGGCTGGCGCGCCATCCGGTTCTGTCTCGCGCAGACGGATATTTTCAGCGCGCAACTCCGCGCCATCCTCCGCGCCAGCGCCGAGGGCAACGTGAAGATGATGTATCCGATGATCTCCGGCCTGGACGAATTGAATCAGGCCAACGCATTGCTCGCCGAGTTGAAGGAGGAATTGCGCGCGAAACACATCCCCTTCGATGACCGGATGGAAGTCGGCACGATGATTGAAATTCCCTCCGCCGTGCTGGTGGCCGATTCGCTGGCCCGCCGCAGCCAGTTTTTCAGCATCGGCACCAACGACCTCATCCAATACACGCTCGCCGTGGACCGGATGAACGAAAAAATCGCGCACCTTTACGACCCGACGCACCCGGCGATCCTGCGCCTGATCAAAACCACCGTGGACGCCGCGCACGCGCAAAAAGTCTGGGTGAGCGTCTGCGGTGAAATGGCCGGCGATCCCATGCTCGTGCCGCTCCTGCTCGGTTTGGGCGTGGATGAATTGAGCGCCGCGCCCGCGCTCATCGCGCCAATGAAATATCTCATCCGCCGTCTCAAAATTGCCGAGGCGCGCGAACTGGCGCAGTTCGCCCTCGCAACCGAATCATCGCACGACATTCTGTTGCGCTGCCACGACATCGTGAACCGCGCCGCGCCCGGGCTGTTCGATCATCAGCCATGATAGTTGAATCTTCCAACCCCCGTCGTAGCCGCCGACGTGAGCAGGCGGAACGGAGCGCGGACGCCTCGTCCGCGAGTTTGGTTTCAGCACGCGGACGAGGCGTCCGCGCTCCTTGCTTCCGGGGATTCACATGATCGTCACGCCGCTCAATCAAATCATTCCCGTGCTGCAAGTCGCCATCGGACCGGTGATCCTGATTTCCGGCGTCGGCCTGCTGCTGCTCACGATGACCAACCGGCTCGCGCGCACGATTGACCGTTCGCGCCAGCTTGCGCAGGACCTGCACTCGCCCATCGCGCCCAACCGCGAACACACCCTCGCGCAAGTCAGCATCATTTATCGCCGCGCCCGGTTGCTGCGGCTCACCATCGCGCTGGCCGCGTTGAGCGTGCTGCTGGCGGCGGTGTTGATCGTCACCCTCTTTCTCACCGCGCTGTTTCATTGGGAGGAAGGCTTCGTCATCAGCCTCATCTTCATCGGCAGCATGGGCTCGCTGGTCACGTCGCTCGTCACGTTCATCTACGACATCCACCTCTCGCTCGTCGCGCTGAAGCTGGAGTTGAAGCAGGTAAAGCCGGATTTGAAATAGAGCTGAACGCTCACAACGCCAGCAGCAGCCGCTTGATTTCTTTCAACTTTCCCGGCGCGTCCTTTTTCGTCAGGCGCGGGAACTTGCCGCCCAGCGTGATGAAATCCCCGTGGCGCGTGAGCTTCAACTTTCCTTCCTCCACCTCGATGCTCGTCACGGATTTTTCGCTGGCGAGAATTTTCAGTTCCGCGACGGCCAGCAACAATTCCACGCCCGCCGGCAACGGCCCGAAGCGGTCGCGCAATTCCTTTTGCAGTGCCGCGAGCGCGGGCTTGTCGGTGGCTTGCGCG
>SCTL01000797.1 GCA_004297495.1 Verrucomicrobiota bacterium | reverse complement strand
GCCGGGCGCGTGTTCTTATTACGAAGTGATTTCATTATTGTCGGCCAGCAACTACCCAGTGCTGGCGGGCGTGACAAACCCATTCCTGCTTTCCCTGTAATGCCACGAGCGCGAACACGACTCTGACTTCGCGGATGACAAACACGGAGAACCATGCCGGGAACGCCTCGTTCTGGAAAACGAATTCTCAGGTGTGGCCGACTCGCCGGCTCCAACGACGACGACACAGGCCGACACAACCCAACGCAACTCCAAAGAGGCCCAACGCCACGTTGACCGGCTCGGGCACGGGAGTGAGTTCCAGACTCCAGCCTTTGAGCGTGGCCTGTTGGCCGCTCACCACGTCGGCAAAAAAGATCGTCCAGTTTCCGTTTGGATCAGTTCCATTGAACGCCATCAGGTTCGTGCTGCCGTTCGCATCGAACGACGCGCGCGAGGACAGCGGACTGATGCTGCGTCCATCCACGTCCCAGGTGCCGGTCAACTGTCCGCTGCCGTTGTAGCTGGGGCTGTTGTTCTGATACCAATGCACATCCGATCCGCCCGTCGCAAAAGTAATGTTCAAGCCAGTATCGCTGTAGCCGAAGGAAGTGCTGCCGCTGGTGGTCAACCCGCGGCCAGTTCGATTGAGCAACACCACGAAGCCGTCGCCGTGCGTGATATAGGCGTAGAGGTCGCCGTTCCAGCCGCCGCTCACGTCAATGTTCAGTTTCACTTCGAGGTCGTTGCCGCCAGTCCAGCCGCTCACGTTGATGACATCGTTCAGGCCGGAAAGGTTGCCGTCGGGAATCGCCGTGTTGACATAGTTCGAGTACAGAGCGGCCCGCAGCGGCAACGTGGCCAGACTGCAAAGCAACAGCGCGCGGAGGATTACTTTACGTTGAGGAAAAGTCATAGAACGTCCTGAGTAGGGGGTGATGAGTTCGTCTTGCCAGCGGCGCATGGCTCAATTTGGGTTGTACTTCAGCCGGTAAAACGACGGCGACGGCGGGCTGTTGTCGGTGATGCTGAAAATGCCGTTGGCCGGCGCGTTGGTGGTCAGGATGGTCATGGGCGAGGTGAAGCTGACATCGCCTGCGCGTTCGACGTCGTACTTGAACGTGGGAATGCCCGCGAACGTGACGGTGACCGAGGACGGGCTGCCGATGATTTGCTGCGCGATGCCGCCCGCCGAAGCACCGCCGGTGATGACGTTGATGTTGAGATTGATCGAGGCCGTGCCGCCGCGCGTGTCGTTGAGGCGGAACTGCAGCGTGTCGTTGAGGCTGTTGGTCGGCTCGTAATAAATATAGGTGGCGTCCTCGCTCACGTCCGCGCCCTGGCTGCCGGTGCCGGTCAAGGCGTCGTAGCTGGCGCTGTCGCCAGAATCGGGATCACCGGCGCTGGTCATCAAGGCGGACTTGGTGATGCGCAGGCTCGCGCCCGCGTTGCGCGTGACCGTCTGCGTGAGGTTGGTCGGCGCGCGGTTGACGATGATCCGACCGTTGCTCAATAACTGGCCGAGCCACCAGTTCAATCCGCTGCTCAGCGTGGGCAGATTTGTGGCGCTGAACGAACCGCCGAGACTGCTCGCGCTGAACAGTGTGAAACTTTCGCCGCCCGCGAGCGGGTCGCCGGTGTTCGTGACCGTCAGCGTGCCGCCAAACGTGAGCGGGTTGCCGCTGACGACGAGCAGATCGTTCGTCGCTGGCGAATTGGTCGTGTTAATTTCCATCAGCACCGTGCCATTGAGCGTCGGCGAGTTGGTGAACGTCAGCGTGCCGATGGACGCGCCGGGAGCAACCGTGCCGTTGATTGTGGCCGGGCCGTTGATCGCTCCGTTGCCCTTGAGTACCTGCGCGGCAGCGAGCGTGAAACCGCTGGCGACATTCGTGACATCGAACGTCGCGCCGCTGGCAACGGAGATGGTCGGCGAGTTGGTGATCGAACCGTTGCCGCTCAGCACCAGCGTGCCGGCGCTGATGGTTGTGTCGCCGCTGTAGGAATTCGTCTGCGAAAGCGTGACGGTGCCGCCGGTGGTTTTGTTCAGCGCGATGCCCGAGCCGGCGAGCTGCACATCCACCGAGCCGCTCATCGCTTCGATGGTGCTCGTGCCCGCCGTGCCGTTCACCCCGAACGCGTTGTAAGTGGCCGCGACAGTGTACGTGCTGCCCGAACCGCCGCTGATGATTCCGTTGTTGGAGCCGTCGCCGATAGTGAGTTTGCCGGCGGTGTCGCTTTTGCCGTTCAGATCAAGCGTGCCGTTGCTGACGATGACCTCGGGGTTGTCGGACAACATGTTCGCGCTGGTGCCGGTGTAACGCACCGTGCCGCCGGCTTGAATCCGCACACCGCGATCCGCCGAGATGGTCGAGCCAGTCATTCCGAGATTCACCGTGCTGGTGGAAGTGACGTCGAGCGCGAGCAAATTGTTGTGGCTCGTCGCGTTCGCGTTGCCGAGCGTGAACGTGCCAGTGCCGACCTTCGTCACGATGAATGGACTGCCGCCGCTGCGGGAGCGCTGAATTGTGAGATTGCCTGCTCCTCCAACTGTGTAGCTGGTGCCGTTGACGATTTCCGAATTCAACGCGGCGGCGTTTCCTGTGTCGCTATTTACCAACGCGCCGGTGCCACTGACGCCGGTGCCGGCTGGACTGATGACGTTGGTGATGTTCTGACCGCTGAGATCGAGGGTTGCGCCGCTGGAAATGCTCGCGCTGCCGGTGCCGAGGGCGTTGGTGTGGCCGAGTTTCAACGTGCCGCCGCTGATCGTCGTTCCGCCAATAAAAGTGTTGTTGCCGGACAGCGTCTGCGTGCCCGAGCCGGATTTGGCGAGAGCGAGGTTGGTGACGCCGAGCGTTCCGCTGAAGCTGTAAGTTCCGCTGCCGCCGAGCGTCAGAGTGGTGGTCGTCAGTCCGGTGGAATTCGTGATCGTCCCGCCCGCGCCGGAGACATTGTTCAATCCGGCGAGAGTCTGATTGACGTTCTGGATGTCGAGTTTCGCGCCCGAGGCGATGAAAACGGTGTTATTGACGCTCAACGCGCTGGCATTTTGCAGGTTCATCGTGCCGGCGAGAACCTGGGCGGTGCCGGCGAAGTTTCCGTTGGCCTGATTCACGTTCCACGGCGAGGTCGCGCTGTTCTGAATCAAGCTCGTGACGTTCGCGCCGAAGGAAACCGCCGTTCCTTGCGAAACCGCGCCGGTGCCGGTGCTGGCGTTGCTGATGGAACCGCTATTGTTGACGGCGACCGTGCGAAAGTCCACGCCGTTGCCGCTGCTGTTGGTGTTGAAGATGATGAGGTTTCCCGTGCCGCTAACGCCGGCTTGGACGCGGAATCCCGCGGCATTGGCCGTGATGAAGGTGAGATCGTTGCCGTTCAGCGTGATCGCACCGGGCAAGAGGTGAATCTGGCCGTTGTTGTTGTGTGTCCCGGTGATCGTGTGCGTCCCGCTGCCCAGCACATTGATGGTGTTGGCGGAACTGGTGCTAAGTCGTCCGGAAAGTTTAAGCTCGACGTTGGCATTGAGGGTACTATCGCCCAAGGAAATCGCTCCTCCCGCGAGAGTGTAGCTCGTAGCCGTGCCCGGACTGGCGGCGAAGGTGCCGGCCCGGATGGCAATCGGACCAGTGAAACTGTTCGTGCCGTTGTTCACGTTCAACACGCTGGTCGAACTGTTCTGCACGATGCCCACCGTGCCCGAGCCGTTGGCGATCACGCCGCTTAACGTGACCGATCCCGCACCCGTGCCGGCATTGGTGATGTTGACGCTTGCGCCGCCGGTGTTCGTGCCGCCCAACGTGAGGTTGCCACTACCATTCGCGGTGAGCGTGAGATTGTTGTTCAAGGCCACGTTGCCGTTGAGCACGAACGAACTGCCGCTGCCGTTGGTGATGTAAGCGATGCCCGTATTGCCGGCGGCCACGGTGATCGCATTGGCCGCGGTGAAGCCCGTGCCCGCAGGATTGTAAATCGCGTTGTTTGCGCCGCTCGTATCACCCAATGTGAGCGTGCCTGTCCCGAGCGCCGTGGCCGAAGTGTTTTGTTCGAGCAACCCGCGCTTGAGGATGATTCCGCCGTCAAAAGTGTTGGCCGCGTTGAGCCGCACTGGCCCGCTGCCGGAAGAATCAACGATCAATCCATTCGTACCCGCGCCGTCGTTGATGCTGCCATTGATCCGCAACCCACCCGTGCTCGTGGCGCCGAGCGTCATCGTGTTGCTCAATGTCACCGCGCCAGAGAATGTCGGACTTTGGCCGCTGTTCGCCGACTGGGTGTTGATCTTGCGCACACCGGCACCGGGGTCAACGGTAATGGCGTTTGTAAACGTGGGAAACACGCCGTTTGCGGCGATGATGGTCGCATCCGCGCCGGTGGCCGAATCGCCGAGCCGGATTGTACCGGCCCCAAACGACAACGCGTCATTAAGAGTGGCTGAGACCGTTCCGGCTTTGATAATCAATCCGCCCGTAAAAAAATTTGAGGATCCCAGCGACAGTGTTCCCGCTCCATTCTTGGTCAATTTGCCCGAGCCGGTGGAATTTGTGAGCGCCCGGCTGATCGTGGTGTTGCCGGACCCGTCCACCGTCAGCGTCTGGTTTTTCAAATCCAGCGTCACGCCCGAGAAAGTGACGCTGCCGCTGGAATTGGCGAAAGCCGTGGCGTCGGCGTCGAGGAAGAGATTGCCGGCAAACGTGGCGGTGCCCGACGTGCCGGACGTATTCGCGATGGTCTTGGTCCCGGAACTGCCGGAGCGGACGTTGATGGCCGTGGACAGCGTGAACCCGCCATCCAGATTCAAGTTTGCCGACGCAGAACCGCTGGTGTCGCCGAGGCGCAGGAACGAACTGGCCAGCGCGCTGCTGACCGAAAGACGGATCATGCCGTTGTTGATGAAAGCGTCGCCCGTGAACGTGTTGGCGGCAGTGAAGCGCGCGGTCGCGGCACCGTTGAGCGCGAATGTTCCGCCCGCGGGACTGCCGTCGCCAATGCCGACGTTGAATGTCACGGTGCGACCGGAGTTGCCGTTAACGCGGATTTGCGACGGGCCGTCGAGGAAGATACTGGTTGAACCGTTGATGGTGAGATCGCCCGAGTTGGGATTGATGTTGATGCCGGCGCTGTTCCCCGCGCCAAACGGGAAATTGATTGTCTGAAGACTGCTGCTGTCGTTTTGGATCGCCGCCGCCGTGCCGCTGTAATCGTAAAACTTGAGGGCATTGCCGTAGAGGTTGTAAGCGCTCGCACCGCTGTTGAAATAAATCTGAAATGCGCCGCTGAAGGCGGCGTAATTATTCGTGTTGTTGAGATTGCCGGCACCGGACGGGAAATTCAGATAAGTTTGCGGCCGGCTGCTGCTGCCGCCGGGACCGTCCGCTCCCTGCGTCCAGTTTCCATTGTCGTTCCAATTGCCGCTGCTGCTGCCGGTCCAGGTGAAGGACGATTGCGCGAGCGAAGTCAGACTCGAAAGGCTGCCGAGCACCAAAGACACGATGAATGCGAGGGGTTTCATGTTCCGATTACGGTTTTCTGTGATCGAACCGATTCAACCAGAGCAAAAACCCTGAACCAAGGGGTTCTAAACTTTCCCTGTTAAACCGATCTCAGGCTCTTGGGGGCGCAATTGCCCATCACGGATAAGCCAGCCGGAAGAACACACTGCCGTTGGTGGCATTGATCGGGATGTAGAGCAGATTCGTCGCGCTGGATCCTGAGACGGGAAACCAACTGGTTTGAAGCCCCGCCGCCAGCGAATTGGTCTGGGCTTCGAGATGCCAGCCGATGTGATCGGCGGGCCACGAGAGCTTGAGTGAATTGCCCACCACGGAATTCGTGATGGAAACGGGCGTCGTCGAAACCGCCGACGGCCACAGGCCGGTCACGCTCACGTTGTCGAACGTGGCGGTGTCGAGCCAGCCGTTGTTGCGCGAGCAGACGGCAAGGCCGACGAGCAGCGTGCTGTTCAGCGTGTTGGTGCGGATGTTGATCACCGTCCAATTCGTGCCGTCAGCCGAGGCGGAGCCGGTGAAGACGTTGCCAGTGCGATTGAGTCTCAGCCAGTAAGGCAACGCGATGTTGGTGACCGCTACCGAGCCGCTGGTGGTCGCCGTGCTGCCAGCCGAAGTGCGGTAGAGCATGTTGAGGTCGTTGTCGCTGAGATAGACGAGCATGTGCCGGGCATCGTCCGCGAGCGAATCACGCATCTCGATGCCGGTTTTGAAAATGGTGCTGTAACTCGCGAGGCTCGCGAAACGCGCTCTGATCTCGCCGTCGCCGGTGAGATTCAGATACGCGAAACCGAACGAGTCGCTGATTTGAAAGCCGGAAATATCAAGACCCGCGCCGCGCACGGTGAAGGTGCCGTTGGTGTAGGTCGCGTTGCCGGGCGTGGTGACGTAGCCGCCGTCAGCATACGTCCACGGCGAGGGCAACGCGGGCAGCGTGGTCGCGCCGGACGCGGAAGAATCCGCACTGGTGCCGAGGGCGTTGTTGGCGGTGACGACGTAATAGAAAGTCGTGTTGGCGGGCAAACTTGTGTTCGCGTAGCTGAGAAAGTTGGTGCCGACATTACTGGCGATGACGGTGAACGGGCCGCCGAGCGATGTGCCGCGTTTCACGTTGTAATTCGTCGCGCCGAGACTGGCGCTCCACGAGACATCAATGCGCTGGTGTGAAATTGTTTTCGCCGTCACGCCGATCGGCGTAGCGGGCGCGGCGGCGGAAGGATACGCGGATGCGAGACCCGAGTCGGCGGTTTCGCCCACGGCGTTCGTTGCGGAGATTTTGTAGAAGTAGAGCTGGCCGTTCGCGACCGTGGAATCGTTGTAGCTCGTCGTCGCCAGCGAAGTCAGCGTGGCAAACGGGCCGCTGCGAGAGTTGGCGCGTTTCACTTTGTAGCCCGTGGCTGAGACAGCGGCGCTCCATGCGAGTCGGACGATGCCGTTGCTCGCGTTCGCGATGAGACCGGAGGGCAGTACGGGCAAGCCCGCCGTGCGCACCGGCAGCGCAAAGACCAACGTGCCGAAGCCGACGTGGTCGCGATCATAAGTCTCCGCGGCGATGCCCGAATTCGTGAGAAAATAATTTCGTGTGTTCGTGATGCCCGCCCACGTCCACGGCGCCGAGACGCCGAACAGGTTTTGATAGGGATGAAACACCTGTTCGTAAAAGATCAGATCCCAGCGCCCGCGACCGTCGCTCGTGATGCTGCCGTTGCTGTAACCGTCGCATTGATCCACCGGCGCGTAGGGGACGGAATTGCTGAGGTTGTATTTGGCGATGTACTCGTGACCGGTCAGCAGGCGGTTGTTCAGATATGTCCACAAGTCCACGCCCTGACACCAGGCGATCTGCGTGCCGGCAGCAACGTTGTTCAACCCGAGCGACCAATGGCCAAGGTCGCGGTCGGCTTCGGTCGTCCAACCTTGCGGATCAATGTAGTTCACCACGCCCATGTCGCATTCGGTGGGCGCGCCAAACTTGAGCGCGTTCAGCGAGTCGTTGAACTCGGCTTCGTCCTCCATGAACACGCCCGCCGCCATCTGGCTGATGGCGCCGATGATGCCCCAGTTGCCGCCGCCGTACATTTTGTTCTGCGGCAGCAACACGGCTCGGATGAAATTGCTGCAAGTGTTGATCTGAGTTTGCGACCACGGCGCGCCGGTGTAACGGAGCATTTCCGCCGCCGCGATGAACTTGTGTCCTTGCAAGCCCGC
>SCTL01000796.1 GCA_004297495.1 Verrucomicrobiota bacterium | reverse complement strand
CGCCGGAATCCACACTGTCCCGCCGCCCGCCCCGGCGCAGGCGGCGATGGCCTTGTCAATCGCCGGACTGTCGAGCGACTTGCCATCGCCCGTCGCGCCATAATCGCGGACGTTGAACATGGGATTCGTGGCGGCGACCACCCACGCGGCCGCGATGCAAAGAGCCGTTGTGAGTTTCAATTTCATAAGTCAGGTTTGATTTCCACGGAGTTGCCGTTCCAATCCACCGTCACGGTCGTGCCGTCGGCGAACGTCGTGCGCTCTTTCTTGCGATCCAAATCGAGAAACTCGTGATTCGTCATTTCGAGCAGCGCGACGCGTTTGTGCAACGCCGACATTTTCTGGATCAGCGCCAGCGTCGTTTCGCTGACGTTACCCCCGGCGGGCAACTCCGGCACACCACCGCACAAAAGTCCGAGCAGCAGATTTTTCTCGCCGCCACTTCGCGCCGCGCCATACGAGATCAGCACCGCGTCGTGATACACCAGATTGTAAAGCGGCAGCGGCACCGTTTTGCCGCCGCCGCCGGATTGGTTGATGATGTCCACGTGGGGAATCACCCAGTCTGAGCCGGCTTCGGTCGCGGTGACACCGAGATTGTGGCGCGACCAGTTCAACAATTCGATTTGCCCGCGCATCGCGTCACTGCGCGTCGTCGGATGTTCGGAATTGAAATCCTCATCGGGCGGCACGTAGCCGATCACGTCAATGTAAATTCCCTGCGGATGAATCCCGTGTTCGAAGAACAGCGCGTAATTCTTCCGCAAGTGGCCCGGTTGGAAACGCGCGTTGAGATACGTCTGCTTGCCGCCGTCCCAGTGGCGCATCCACGGAATGCGATCCTCATCCTTCCAATCGCCAAAACGCGAGCCGAACGCCGCGCGCGGCGGAAGTGAATCGTCCTCCTCGTGAATCGCGAACTGCGGATCATACGACGGCGCGTCGGCGTAGTAATCGCGGTATTGGTCGTGGAAAATGAATGGATAACCGAGTTCCTTGCAGGTGTCGGCTAGCCGCTTCATCCCATCCCAACCTCCCGCAACTTCCGGCGGCGGCAACGGATCGGGATGCTGGTTGTCGTAGCCCAGATGCGGCCAGCCGGAAATGAAAACCAATGTCCGCTCCACTCCGCTCGCCTTCAAAGCGCGCAACTGCTTCGCTCGCTCATCGAAGGTCACGAGACTGTAATTGTTCGTCGGATGCTCCTTGTCGTAGCGATCGCTGTCCTTGCTCAGGTTGCGAAGAATTCCCGCGCGCGTTTGCGGCACGCCGATGAGGTCCGCGAGTCCTGGCGTGCGCGCGATTTTTTCCTTCAACGAAACGAACAGTCCGGTCTCCTGCGCGTAGCGCCGATAGCGTTTTGCCATCGTCACGTAATTGCCGTCGTCGAAAAAACACATCCGCGCCGAGCGCAGGTAGCCGAACTTGCCGAGCGTCGCCAGCCAGCGCGGGCCGATGACGGTCGGGCCGCCGGCGGGATGCTCGAACTGGTAAGCTGCGTCGTCCGGAGTCTCGCAAATAACCATCATCGCCGATTTGCCCTTCTGAAATCCCCACCACGACATGGACCACGATTCGATGACGTGGCTCTGAAGAACACTGTGGTCGGTGGGATCAATTTTTCCGTTCGTGATTTTGCGGATTGGAAAATATTCCTTCGGCCAGTCGCGCGGCAGCAAATTGCCCCGGCCATTCGGCAGCAGCGTGTAATCCACCTCGCGCGCGTCGAGCGCCGTCGGCCAGTTCAGTTCGCGTACAACGGTATCGCGTTCCTCCGCCGCCACGTCGCAAACCAGTTCCTCATCCACGCCTTCGAGGCAGATGGTGAGATGCAGTCTCAATCCAAGCATTTCTCCCCCACGCCCCCAATCGTTCAACATAATCTTGATGCCAGTTTTGAATCCGGTGTCGTAACGTTGCCGTTGACTTCCGTGTGCATCCGCGAGACGGATGTGCATTTCCTTTCCCGCCCTTCTGACCAACATGTCGTTTGTCCCCGAAGCAACCATCTTCCAGGCGGTCGTTCCTGCTCGCACTTCAAGCGCCAGGTCCGCATCGTTCAAAATGACCGTCCGCTTTTTGCCGGCGATGATCCATTGGTCGTTGGTGTGCGTGACTTCAATCCCCGGCGCGCCCCACTGCTCGCGCGTCAATGACTGCGCCGCCGGTTGCGCCAGTGCGCTTCCGCTGATTGCGAGCAATGTGAGGAAGACTTTGTTCATCGCAGCAGCGCCGTCGCGCACCACAGCACGGGCGCTTGCCCGTGCATGTCGCCGACGCGACGTTTGCGGTCGAGATAGTATTGCAGATCGTTCTTCTTGTTCGTGCCTTCGCAGACTTCGCGGATGTCGGCGTTGGCATCGAGATATTTGATCAAGCCCAGCCAGCCTTTGCGCGCTGCCGGGCCGTAGGTTTTTTCGTCGAGCCAGCCCTGCTTCACACCCGTGATCATCGCGAACGTGAACATGCCGGTGCAGGAACTTTCCGGCCACGATTCCGGGTTATCAATCAACTGCCGCCACATGCCGTCCTCGCCCTGATGTTTGAGGAGCGCGGCCATCATTTTGCGATAGCCCGCCAGGATGCGTTCGCGCTGCGGATGATTCTCCGGCAGCGACCTCAGCAACTCGCTCATGCCCGCCGCCATCCAGCCATCGCCACGTCCCCAGAAGAACGGCACGTCGGGCGCGTGATAGAACAAACCGTTCGGTTGCTGCAACGCGTCGAGGTAAGCCACCATCTCCATCGCCGCGCGATCAATGTATTTCGCGTCGCCCGTCGCGCGATACGCTTGCGATTGCACCATCGTAATCATGAACATGTCATCAATCCAAAACCGCGTGTGCCAGCTCAGGCCGCGCGCAACCCAGCCCTGCACTTCCGGCTTCAGCTTCGCCAGCGCTTCGCCTTGCGGATTGTCCCACTGCTTGTCGGCAAAAGATTTTCCCAAGTCCAAATACTTTTGCTCCTTCGTTTGCAGATACAACTCGAACGGCACCGAGCCAAACACTGTCGAGTCCACATTGCTGGGTTTCGGAACGAGCCGCTTCTCCTCACCAAACAACGGCTCGAAGCGCGCGATCAACTTCGCCGTGAGTTCCTTGTCGCCGGCCAGCTTCGCAAACGTCAGCGCGCCGTACAGATCGGAA
>SCTL01000070.1 GCA_004297495.1 Verrucomicrobiota bacterium | reverse complement strand
GCGTCCAATGCCCGGTCGGCAGCCAGTTGTTGTTCTGATCCGTGTAGAGGCTGGTGGCCAGCCCGATCTGCCGGAGGTTGCTCATGCAGTTCGCCCGCCGCGCGCTTTCCTTGGATCGGCTCAACGCCGGCAGCAGCATGGCGGCGAGAATGGCGATGATCGCGATCACCACCAGCAGTTCGATCAAGGTAAAAGCCGGTCTGCGCGTCATTTGCCGAAGTGCTTTATGGATTTGCCCGCTATTCATCCAGCAAAAGCCGGCGAAGTCAAACCTCGCGCGACTGGCGCAATGCTTCTCCAGCTTTCATGGATAAATGTCCGCCGAACGCAAAAGAGAACAGAATTTTTTACCATCAATCAAATCACCGGCAGCGATCCTCACCACTTCACCCAATCCTGGTTCTTGATCTTGCCGACGTGCTGGTCGAAGTAGAGCGCGGTGCGCGTTGCGCCATGCACCGGTTTCTTCGCAACGAACGGCGTCCGGTCCAGGCCCAGACTCGTCGCGGAGTTGGGCACGCCCCAATCCAGATCAGCCATCGCCCACGCTTCGCTCAACGGTCGGACGGCGGCGATCGCGGAAAGTTTCATCGAAGGATTCCCCGCCGCCGCCCAGCCGAACGGCAATCCCCACGGCGGGATCAACACGTAACGCGAGAGGGTGAAGCAGTAGGCGTGCGTGTAATTGTCCGTGCTCGGATCGTAATGCGCGTCGGTGCTGCCGGGCAGACTGCGCAGGTAAGCGGGGCAAAGCATGATCTGGATGAGGTTCGTCTTGCCGGCCAACGTTTCCGCGCGCGGCAACGGCACGTAGGGCGAGAGGTGATAACCTAGATGCCGGTCAAACTCGCCGCCCTCCGCGTAGATCGGCAGTTCGGTCAGGAACAGGGAATTCGTTCCGCCGGGCGGCAACTGATCGTTGTGATCATCCAGAAACATCTGCAACGTAAGGCCGACCTGCCGCTGATTCGAGATGCAATGGGTCTGAAGCGCCTTTGCCTTGGCCGAACTGATCGCAGGCAACAAAAGCGCCGCCAGAATCGCGATGATAGCGATTACCACCAGCAATTCGATCAACGTAAAAGCCCGCTTCGCGCTCATGATTCAGTCTGGCAGTGCGTAATGGATTTTTGATTCAAGCGGTCTTCAGTTTCGCTATCGCTGCGTGTGCCCCGACTCCGGATCGCCGCCGTCGGGACTGTAAGGACAACACCAGAGCCGGTTGCGATTCGTCTCCGCCACGTCGTACGCCCAATCCGTGAACCGCACGTAGTTCACAGCTCCGTCGAACGTCACCTGGATGCCGCCTTGCGTGTGCCGGGCGCTCACGCCTTCGGGTGGATAGTTTGCGCCGTCATTAAAATACTTCGGCTCGCGCTCGTCAGTTTCCCAGAAGGCGCAATCGCCCGGACGCAGCGCCGCCAGCTTCACCGCCGGATACCGCATGGCCATGTAGCCAATCACGGCGCCGTTCATCGCGTAGCTGGAGATTTGTTGCTGGCGCGGCTCCACGCGCCCGTCCTTGGCGGAGAAACTTGCCTTCTCCGGTTTGTCCACCGGGCAGACGTAAAGCTTCGGATTTTTCAGGCTCGGCCAAAGCAAGCCCGTCTCCAGCCGGTATTTCTCGCCCGTGCCGGAGAGGTTTGGCGTGTAAAGCCAGCCGGCGAATGTGCCGTTGCCGTCCGCTCCGTGGAAGCCGCCGTTGTCCCAGTTGGGGGGAGGCAACACGTCATTGGCGTCCTCGGTGTAAGCGTGCAGGGCCAGGACGATTTGCCGGAGATTATTCAAGTCCGTCACTTTGCCGGCCTGATTCTTCGCCTTGCTAAACGTCGGCAACAGCATCGCCGCCAGAATCGCGATGATGGCGATGACGACCAGCAGTTCGATCAGCGTGAAGGCACGGCGCATGACGATCATTGCACGCGGAACTCCATTCGCGTCTCGTCCGTGACGGCCCACATATTGAGCGGCCAGAGGAGTTCGCCGAACTTGATGAACTTCACGCTGCCGTCCGCCGCCGCGTAATTCGAGCCGCCGGACGGTGAGTTCTGGCCCACGCCGCCGTGACGACTTCGTTCAAGTTGAAACAGATCGTTGCCCACCGCGCCGCTCCGTTCCAATTCGAGCAGGTCCATGTGATAGTGTGCGGAGGCGGTCATTTTTTCGCCGAGCAAAATTGTGAGCGATGGCTGCCCGAGGCGCGTGGTCTTCATGCAGGCGTCGGAGTCGCCGGCCATGTAGCGGGACATTTCTGCGGCGCTCAGATTGTCGCGCATGTAATCGTTCCAACCGTTGTAAATGTAGCTGCGCGGCTTGCCGTCGGCGGGATACTTCGCGGCCTCCGTGCCGGACCAGGATTGCGGGTCCGCGCCGTCGTTGGGGCAGACGAGCAGTTTCAGATTTTTGTAGCCGTCAAAAATCCGGCTGGGCCAGAGATTGTTTCGCGCGCGTGGCGGCAGGAATTCGTGATTGTCATCGCCATACATCATCATCGCGAGACCGAGTTGATGCAGATTGTTCACGCAGGAAATCCGCGTGGCCTTGCCCTTGGCCTTGCTGACGCTGGGCAAAAGCATCGCCGCCAGGATCGCGATGATGGCGATGACGACGAGCAGTTCGATCAAGGTGAAAGCGTTTCGTGTTTTCATGGCCGTGGAAAATTATCGCGCCGCGCGAGTGGCGGGCGGAATGGTGAAATCATGTTCGCCCTTCCAGGAACGAGCTTCGAGCAACAGACGATATTCGCCGCCGGGTTCGAGCGGCTCGGGTTCGCTGCCGTTCATCTCGGGCGTCATTCCCGCGACCGGCAGGCCGTAAGCAAATCCATCAATTGGCGTCGAACCGGACTTGGCCGCCAGTTGCCAGAGCGCGTGCGGATACTTGTTCGTCCGCGCGTCGGCGGCGAGCACGACCTTGACCGACGTGAGCCGGTAGTTTCTGTGGAGCGAGAAGGAGACGTTGCCGAGCTGCTGTTTGCCGGTGGCATCCACGCGCCGACCGCCCGGCCCGTAGGCGTCACGCAGCGAGCGGACGGAATGCTCCACGCGGATGACGCGCGGCTGGTTTGCGCCGCGCG
>SCTL01000795.1 GCA_004297495.1 Verrucomicrobiota bacterium | reverse complement strand
GCAAACGCTGGGGCACGGGCACGATGGTGATTCCCACGCCGCGCGAAGTGGACGCGTTGATGAAGAGAATTCCGCGCGGCAAGGTGACGACGATCAACGAACTCCGCGCCGCGCTGGCGAAGAAGCACAAGACCGACTTCGCGTGCCCGATCACGACGGGAATTTTTTCGTGGATCGCTGCGCACGCCGCGGCCGAAGATTTAGCGTCGGGCCGCAAGCGCATCACGCCTTACTGGCGCACGTTGAAGACTGGCGGTGAGTTGAATTCGAAATATCCCGGCGGCATTCCCGCGCTTAAAAAATTTCTTCGCGCCGAGGGGCACAGTTTCCAGCAGCGAGGGAAGCGGATTTTTGTAGCCGGGTTCGAGCGGGCTTTGGTTACACCCCGCTGAACACGGGGGACTTCACGAAGCCGACGCGGCGCGGACACTCGCGGCGGCGGCAGTTTCCGGGGCGGGCTTGGGCGGAGGTTCGGAGTGAAGTTTCGTGGCGAGTTTTTCCAGACCTTCGATGCGACTGTGAAGTTGCATGAGCGCGTTGCCGAGCTGGCGCTGACCTTGTTCACCGGGAAAGAGCAGCAACTGGCGGGAGGCTTCGCGTGCATCGGCGATGGCTTGGGCTTCGCCACCCGGCAGCAACGAGGAGGCGGAGAACATGGCGGTCATGCGATTGACTGCGCGGATGGAGGTCAGGTTCAGAATGAGAATGCTCAGGAGCAGCAGGCCGGACAACCCAACCACGATTGCCAGTCCGAGCCGATGCGCGTCGCGAACGATCTTCAAGTCTGCCTGGCGTTGCTGGGTCATCATTTCCGAAATGGCGGCGAGATTCGACGCGTTGTTGCTGGTGCTCTCAGCGATGGAGGCCGCCAGATCGCGCCGGGCTTGTTCCAATTCCTTGAGCGTGGAAATTTGTTGGGCCTGAAGTTCGGTCAGGGCTTTCAATTGCGCGGCGGTCAGGCGTGCGAGTTCTTCACTCAGATTCGTGGTGGCCGGGGCAGGGGAAGTCGCCGGCGGCTCGGACGACTGCGCGTTCATTGATCCTGTGAAGGGAAGAACAACCAGCGCCCAAGCGAGAAAGGCGGACGCGGTGAAACCAATTCGTTTCTGGTACTTCATGGAACGGATTGCTGACGGCATGTGTAGCAACGCCACTCCAGCGGAGCAAGCGGGATTTATTCACAATGGAATGCGACTCGCTGCACGGGTTGCCAGCGTCGCAGGCAGGCACGCTGGTCGAACCGTTTCAGGATTTCTTGTCCGCACCGCGACTCTGGGAGTCCTTGAACAGCGCCGGGAATGGGCTGTAATTCGTTGCTCCCGGCGCGTCGAGATGATCAATGCCCTCGACTCGCTTCGCCCAATTCGCGAACCGCGTGCTCAATGGCAGGGCCACCACGCCGTAAAGCACCTTCACCAGCCAGATGGTCAGGCCGGTCTTCACGAGGTCCGTAGCTGCCAGCGCGCCGGCGAACGCCACCGCCATGAACACCGACGTATCAATGAATTGCCCGATGAAGCTCGATGCCGCGAAACGCCACGCCTGAGTCAGGCCGGTTTTTCCGCCTTGCGCGAATTTCATTTTCGAGAGAATCACGCTGTTGGCGAACTCGCCGCAAAAATAAGCCGTGAGACTTGCCAGCGCGATGCGCGGCGCCACGCCGAGCACCGCCATGAACGCCGCCTGATCGTGCCAGAACGGCGCCGCCGGCCAGAGGCCGACGATCCAGTAGGTGAGCGCGGCGAACACCTGGCACGCCAGCCCCGTCCAGATCACGCGCCGCGCCCGCGCGTAGCCGTACACCTCGGTGAGCACGGCGTTGATGATGAAGGTGAGCGGGAAAACGAGCGTGCCGCCGTTCACGTTGAACGGGCCGATGGCAATGAACTTCTGCGCGGTGGACGGCACCAGCACGAGCGCGGTGACGAAAACTCCGGTCAAGGCGCCGGACAACTTGAAACCTGTCGCTTTCGAGTCCAAGCGGCGGAAACGTTGGCAGTTCGGTGGAACGCGTGCAAGCACGACGCGGCAGATCGTGGTTGGCACGACCTGATTATTTTGAAAGCCGTGACGCGAACGGACGTTTGACTTCCTCGTGCGACATCGGCAAATGATCTCACCGGATGACTTATTCTGTGGCGGGCGGCTCGGCCAATCGCCGAGGCAAATCCCGCGCGCCGTGAATCAGTCGGACGGCATGCAGTAGCTCAGTGTCGGCACGATAGAAGATGAGAAGCTTGTTGAACGGGCGTTCCACCGGTAGCGAGCGCAGCCCTTGCAGGCGCGGGTTTCGGAAATGCCGGGGCCGGCCCAAATCCGGACGGGTTGCCAGCTTGTTCAAGGATTTATCCAGCACCGCTTGAAAACGACGGGCAACCTCGGGTCCGGCTTCGTCCACGTACCAGGCAAATCGGGTAGCGTAATCCTGCTTGAAGAACTCGGCCTTTTGAATGGCCAGGCTCATTTCTTGCCGTGCTCGCGAATGATCTGCTCGCCAAGTTTCCGAAATTCCTCCGCGGAGTAGGGGGTGTAAGGCCCGTCAATCGCCTTCAGCAATTCCGCCTCCAGTTCCGGGCTGTCCACTTCGGGGTCGAGAGGCGGATGGGATTCACGAAGCGCGCGCTCCAATTCCGCGCGCTCGGCGGGCGAAAGAGCTTCAATCGCGGTCTTGATTTCCTGCACCGTGCTCATGGCGGGAAATTAGCACTGCAAACCGGAGCAAACAAGCGCGTTCACTGCTTCCCCTTCACCAACGCCTCCACCACTCCAGGATCAGCGAGCGTGGTGGTGTCGCCGATCTGGTCCACGTGGTCTTCGGCGATCTTGCGGAGGATGCGGCGCATGATTTTGCCGGAGCGCGTTTTCGGCAGGCCGGGCGCGAATTGAATTTTGTCCGGCACGGCAATCGGCCCAATTTCTTTGCGCACATGCAGGGCGAGTTCCTTTTTCAATTCCTCGCTCGGCTCGACGTGGTCCTTGAGCGTGATGAAAGCGTAGAGGCCCTGGCCTTTGATCTCGTGCGGCATCGGTGCGACGGCGGCCTCGGCGACTTTCGCGTGACTCACCAGCGCGCTCTCAACTTCCGCCGTGCCGATGCGATGGCCGGAAACGTTCACCACGTCGTCCACGCGACCCATCAGCCAGTAATCGCCGTCCTTGTCCACGCGGCAGCCGTCGCCGGTGAAGTAGAGGTTTTTGAACATCGTGAAATACGTGTCAATGAAACGGTCGTGGTCTCCCCACGTCGTGCGCATGATGCCGGGCCACGGTTTCTTGATGCACAACTTGCCGCCTTCGTTGGGTGAACATTCGCTGCCGTCGTCGCGCAACACCACCGGCTCGACGCCGAAGAATGGTCGGCTGGCGCTGCCGGGTTTCAACGTGTGCGCGCCGGGCAACGCGGTGATGAGGATGCCACCGGTCTCTGTTTGCCACCACGTGTCAACAATGGGGCAACGTCCTTTGCCGATGACGCGGTGATACCACATCCACGCCTCGGGATTGATCGGTTCGCCGACGGTGCCGAGCGTGCGGAGCGAACTGAGGTCGTGTTTGTTCGGCCATTCCTCGCCGAGGCGGATGAGCGAGCGAATGGCGGTGGGCGCGGTGTAGAAAACCGTGACCTTGAACTTCTCGACAATTTTCCAGAAGCGGCCCGCGTCGGGGAACGTGGGCACGCCTTCGAACATCAGCGTCGTTGCGCCGTTGCAGAGCGGACCATAAACGCCATAGCTGTGACCAGTGACCCAACCGATGTCCGCCGTGCAAAAATAAACGTCGTCGTCGTGAACATCGAAAACGTATTTGTGCGTGAGCGCGGAGTGCAGGAGATAGCCGGCGGTGGAATGGACGACGCCCTTGGGTTTGCCCGTCGAGCCACTCGTGTAAAGCATGAACAAATAATCCTCCGCCTTCATCGGCTCGGGCGCGCATTCGGGCGACGCCTTTGCCATGAGGTCGTGATACCAGAGATCGCGCCCCGCAGTCATGTTGCACGGCGTGTCGTTGCGTTTGAACACGACGACTTTTTCGATGGACGGCGTTTGCGCGAGCGCGGCGTCGGCGATGTCTTTGAGGTGAATCGCTTTGCCGGCCCGCAGGCCGACGTTCGCCGTGATGAGCAGCTTGCAAGTCGAGTCATTGATCCGGCCCGCAAGCGAGTCCGCGCTGAACCCGCCGAAGACGATGGAGTGAATCGCGCCGATGCGCGTGCAAGCAAGCATGGCGACGGCGGCTTCCGGCACCATCGGCATGTAAATGGAAATGCGGTCGCCTTTTTTGATGCCGAGTGATTTCAGGACGTTCGCGAACTTGCACGTCTCGCGGTGCAGTTGCTCATAAGTGATGCGTTGCACTTCATCCTCACCTTCGCCTTGCCAGATGATGGCAGTCTTCGTGCGGTTCGTGGTTTGGAGATGGCGGTCGAGGCAATTCGCGCTGACGTTCAACACGCCGTCCTCGAACCAAGTGTGCTCAATCTTGCGCGCGTGAGTATCCCAAGTGTATTTCCGCGCGACGGTTGGTTTCT
>SCTL01000794.1 GCA_004297495.1 Verrucomicrobiota bacterium | reverse complement strand
AGAAAAATTCCAGATCCGCCGTTCGCGCAACTGCCACGTAGCGGTGGGTAGTTGCAGAAAATCCGACAGCGCGACGGCATAAACCGCGTCCTCATCCGACCGGCGCACGTTCACCGTGTCGCCTTGCGGCGCGCTGAACGCGAGGCGCGTTTCGAGCGGCTTCGCGTCCGCGCCATTGGTGGTGGGCGAGCGGAAAGTGATTTGCAAAGCGGGCGTGGCGAGGCCGAGGTCCGGCAAGTCTGGTTCGGTGACGATGTCTTTGCGAAACTGCAAGATGGTTATTTGATCGAGCAACTGAACCAGTTCGCCCGCGAGTTTCGCGTCCACGGGAAATTTTTCGCCGGCGATGGACCACGCGTTGGTGCCTGCGTGACGCAACGTGAAGCTCGCGCCGTTTTTGAATTCAATTTCCTCCACGCCGGGCTTGACGCTGATGAGTTGATGATCGCGGAAGGCGTTGGGCAGCGCGCGCCACGGCTCGATGGCCTCGCGCGCGACGGTGACGATCGAGGGAAAATCCTCCCGGCACGCGAAGACCTGCGTCGCGTCGTTCGTCGGACTCTTGCCGAAGAGCAGCGTGCGCACAGGATTCGTGCCGCGGCTCAGGGCGAGCGTGAGTTCGGCGGGTTGCAGCCCGAAGCGTTCGCGCTCGGCTTTCGGTTCGTCGGTGACGAATTGCGTGACGCGCAACCGTTGCAACGCCACGAGCAGTTCGTTGATGCGCCGGGAGTCGGCCCGCACGCGCAGCGGCCGCGTCATGCGCCAGGTGTGTTCCGCGGGGTCCACCTGCAGTTCGATGGCGGTGGCGCCGTTGGTGAGATCGAGCCGGTCGAAGGGCAGGTTGCGCAAATCCACGAAGCCCGGGTCGCGCCAGTCGGCGGCGGTGTGCGGGAGCCATTTCAGAATTTCCGCGTCCACCACATAAACGCCCTCGATGCCGACGACCTGGAGAAACACCTGATCGCCGGGCGCGGTGCGGATGCCGAAGCGCAACTGGCGGCGCGCGTCGGCTTGCTGGAGCGTCACCGAAAACTGCGGCTCGACCAATCCATATTCCTCGGTGGCATTCGGCTGATCGCGCAGTTCACCGGCGGTGAGATAACGCGCGGGCGCCAGTTGCGCGAGTTTCGCGAGCAAGGTTTGGATGGCCGCGCCTTGCGCCGGAGTGGAGATCGGCGCGGCGAGATGCCACGAGCCGTTGGTCAATTCCGCGCGGATTTCGGAACTCGCGGACGGATGGACGTTGACGCTGGTGACGCTGGCGGCCAGTTGTTTGGGGACAATCGGGGGGGGCGCGGGCGGCGGTTGCTGCATCTGCGTCGAGACCCACATGAACGCGGCGAGACCGGCGGCGATGACGATCCAGATCCAGGTGCTCTTGGAATTCATGCGGCGGTGTCCCGTGATGTCGGCGTTGTGTCCATGCGAACGACCGCAAAGTTCCGACACTGGACGGCTGTTCCACAAGAGGAAAATTCCGGTGGCCACTCTTGTTCTTGTGCGGAAATGCGCGAGCGCGCACAATGCGCGGCCCATGAGCAAGAAATGTCTGGTGACCGGTTCGTCCGGCCTGATCGGTTCGGAAGTGGCCGCCTTCTTTCACGAAAACGGCTTCACGATTCACGGCGTGGACAATAACCAGCGGGAGAAATTCTTCGGTCCGCAGGGCAACACGCGCTGGAATCAACAACGCCTCCAGGGCGCGCTGAAAAATTTCGAGCATCACGAACTGGACATCCGCAACCGCGCCGGGGTCGAGGAATTGGTGAAGACCATCAAGCCCGCCGTCATCATCCATACCGCCGCGCAACCCTCGCACGACCTGGCCGCGCAGATTCCGTTCGATGATTTTGACGTGAACGCCGTCGGCACGCTGAATTTTCTCGAAGCCGCGCGCCGGCATTGTCCCGAGTCGCCGTTCATCCACATGTCCACGAACAAGGTTTATGGCGACCGCCCAAACACGATTGCGTTGAAGGAACTCGATACGCGCTGGGATTATGCCGACCCGGCCTACGCGCACGGCATTGCGGAGGATTTCTCGATTGACCAGAGCAAACACTCGCTCTTCGGCGCGTCGAAGGTTGCGGCGGACGTGCTCGTGCAGGAGTTCGGCCGCTACTTCGACATGCCGACCTGCTGCCTGCGCGGCGGTTGTCTCACCGGGCCAAATCATTCCGGCGTCGAGTTGCACGGCTTCCTGAGTTACCTGATGAAGTGCAATCTCGAAGGCCGCGAATACAAGATTTTCGGCTACAAAGGCAAACAAGTGCGCGACAATATCCACTCACAAGACGTCGCGCGATTTATGTTCGAGTTCTTCAAGTCACCGCGCAAAGGCGAGGTTTACAATCTCGGCGGCGGGAAAAATAATTCCTGTTCCATCCTCGAAGCGTTCCAAATGGCTGAAGCGGTCTCGGGCAGGAAACAGAAATCCACCTACGTGGATCAGGCCCGCGCCGGCGACCACATTTGTTACTACAGCGACCTGCGCAAGATGAAGGCGCACTATCCCAAGTGGGACATCACCGCGAGCTTGAAACAGATCTTCGAGGAAATCGCCGCCTCGTGGCGTGAACGTTTGACCGCCAAATAGGTCGAAGCCCCAATGCGCATTCTGATCACAGGGATTTGCGGGTTTGTCGGCAGTGCGCTCGCGCGCGGGTTTCGCGAGGGCTGGCCGGACTGGGAAATCGTGGGCATTGATAACTACGTCCGCGCCGGCAGCGAACAAAACCGGCTCGCGCTCCGTGCGCTCGGCGTGAAACTTTTCCACGGCGACATTCGCAGCGCCGCCGATCTGGAAACGATCCCCAAGTGCAATTGGATCATTGACGCCGCCGCGAATCCCAGCGTGCTCGCCGGCGTGGATGGCAAAACCAGCAGCCGCCAACTCATCGAACACAACCTCGGCGGCACCATCAACATGCTCGAACTCGCGAAAGCGTGGAACGCGGGCCTCATCATTCTCAGCACCAGCCGCGTTTATTCCGTGCGTTCGCTTGCGGCGATTTCCGTTGCGCCCAACGGCGACCGCTTCGATCCCACGGCCTCGGGAAACAATCTCCCCGGCTTCAGCAGCAACGGCGTGGCCGAAAGCTCTTCCACCGAGCCGCCGCTCTCGCTGTACGGCACGACCAAGCGCGCCTCCGAATTGCTCGCGCTGGAATACGCCGATGTTTTCAAACTGCCGATCTACGTGAACCGTTGCGGCGTGCTGGCGGGCGCGGGCCAGTTCGGGAAAATTGATCAGGGCATTTTCTCGTTCTGGATTCACTCCTACAAACGCAAGCGCCCACTGAAATACATCGGCTTCGACGGCAGTGGTCGGCAGGTGCGCGACTGCCTGCACGCGCGCGATTTGTTGCCGTTGCTCGCCAAGCAAATGACCACGCCGCGCAAAGACGCCCCACGCGTCATCAATGTGAGCGGCGGCTTGAAGCAAAGCGCCTCGCTGAAGCAACTCAGCGATTGGTGCGCCTCGCGTTTTGGCGAAACGCCGGTTGCTTCGGACAAAACCACGCGCCCGTTCGACGTGCCGTGGCTCGTGCTCGATTCCGCGCTGGCCGAAAAGACCTGGGGTTGGCAGCCGCAGACTTCGCTCGAAGCGGTCTGGACCGAGATTGCCGAACACGCCGCGAAGCACCCCAACTGGCTGGACCTGACGGTGGATTGACGGCCCGCCACGCGAACTTGCCTTGAGCCTCAAACGTCAATTCCTCTGGAGCATGTCCCCGATGCTGGTGGTGTCGGTGGTCAACATTTTCTCCGTGCCGTTCTTTGTGCGGCATCTCGGCCCGGAAATGTATGCGCTCTGGTTTTATGTTATCACCTTCAGCGGCATGTTCGGGTTTTCCGATCTGGGCATCGGCTCCGCAGTCGGGCGCTACATCGGTGTTGCTTTGGGAAAAGGCGACCACCAAGCCGTTCGTGAATACTGGGGGACGGGGAACCTGATCGCGCTGCCATTGCTGGCGGTCAGTGCGACGCTCTTTGCAATTCTCGGCGTCTGGTTCGGTCCGAAGTGGTTCAATGTTTCCCCCGAGCATGTCGGCCTGCTGCGTGGCTGCTTCGTCGCGGGCGGCTTCGGACTGTTTCTCAATTTCTACGCGCAACTCTGGAGCTATCTCTCACAGGCGCATTTGGACTTCAAGTATGCCAGTGTCGTGCGGATGGCCAGCACGCTGATTCAACTCCTGCCTTCGATCGCGATAGCTTGGGTGACCCCAAACCCATTCTGGATCATTTGCTGGGGCGTGGTCGTGTCGGTGGCTCAGTTGGTGGTCATGGTGGCTTACGCGCGGCGCCGTTACGGAACGGGTTTCGAGTTTGGCGCGGCGCGGATGGCCCGGGCGAGAGAAATGGCCAGCTTCACCGCGAAGACCTTCGCCACTTTGGTCGCCGGCTCATTTCTGGCCTCGATTGATCGCGTGGTTCTGGGCAAGTACGCGTCCTCGACAGAGTTTACACATTACACTGTCTCCGGGAACGTCGGCATGCGGTTGCAAAGTCTAGGCAGCGCGGTCATGGGGCCGGTGTTTCACAACACGAGTCGCGCTGTCGGGCAGGGGAAGCAATCTTCCGCTGCCGCCATCTTCGACGAAATGTTTTTTTTCATGTTCGGCTGGTATCTGCTGGCGGCCATTTGGGCGGCGGTCTGGCATCCGGTTCTGCTCCGGCTTTGGCTGGGGCAGGACTTGGGGGCTCAGATTGCGCCGCTCTTTCCGCCGCTGGTGCTCGCGTATTGCATCACGGCCATGGGTGGAATTTCTTCGGTCCAACTTGCCCCGATGAATCAGGTTGGAGTTGGACTTTGTTTCAACATCGCCACGGGTTTGTTGACCGCCGCGGGCGTCTGGTTTGGTTGGCGAATGGGCGGACTGGAGGGAGCGGTTTATGGCTTTCTGGCGAGCCGCGTCGTTTTCATATTACAGGATTTGTACGTCATCCGTTTGGTCAACGCCCGCGGCTGGCTTGCGAGCCAGGTCTGGCGGCAAATCGCCGCTCAAGGACTGGTGGGCGCCCTCTTCTCCACCGCCTACTTGTTTGCCGCGAAAGATTCTTACTGGCTGTTGATCCTGGCCGCACTCCACGGAAGCTGCGTGGCGGCGTGGTTGTTGCGGGTTTACTTGCGCCGGTATCTTTGGACAAGCCGGCCGGCGAACCTGGCCGAGACACCGTAAATGCTGGAACACCACCGGACTTCTGTTAAATTGCAATTCACACAGGCAGCTTAAAGCATGAACACCACGACACTTGTCAACTTTGTCCACCGACCGGAGTGGTTGAGACGTTTCTGGCTGTGGACGTTGAAAAAATCGCTCGGGGCGTCGTTGCGCCTGTCCTTGCTTCCCGACCGTCACCGGCGCGTGGCTGGGGTCATCCATGACTATCTGGCTGGCGCGCTCTCTGAGAATCACTGTTACGACTTCCGCCGGGAAGTAGACGTGGAGGTCTCCAGCATCTGCAACGCGAAATGTTCCTTCTGCCCGTATCCCATCCTCGAGTTCCCCAAGAAACTCCTGCCCAACGAAACCTTTGAACGCACGCTGGACTTCGCTGCACGACTGGGCATCCAATCGTTTGATCTCACCCCTTATCTCGGTGAAGCGCTGGTGGACCCGCACTTCCTGAAACGGTTGAGCCAGCTCCGCGCCCGTTTCCCGCAGGCCCACATTCAGTTCACCACCAACGGCACGCTCTTCACCCGTTGTGACTGCGAGGAACTTCTGAAATCAGGCGTCAACCGGATCAACGTTTCCTTTGGCAGTTGGGGCAAGGAAGACTATTTGAAACTCTACCGCATTGATGCCTGGGATGCGGTTCTGTCCGGCGTTCAAAAAATCCTCGACACCAAGCGGTCGCTCAATTCCCCCGTCAAGATTCACCTCTGGTATCGGGCACTGGATTCCAGGAAAGTGCAGGCCAACCCGGAGAACCAACTCTTTCTGAAACGCTACCGTGATCTGATCGAAGAAACGCTCTACACGGACATCTTCCACGACATCCCCTACATCAGCGGCCAGCAACCGGATTATATCAAGCGCACCAAACTGGACACCTCCGCCATGAAGCCCACTCCCTGTGCGAACCTCTCCAAACTGGGCGTCAGTTCCACCGGCAACGTTTTCGCCTGCTATTGCGCGACCACGGATGCCTTTCGCCAGCAAGACAGTTGGTTTTTCCTCGGCGCGCTTTCCGCCGACTTCGATCCGAACGCGGCGCTCGCCGCCAAAGCCGCCGCCTGGGAGCGCGGCGAAATGCCCGAATGTTGCAAGAGCTGCCCGATCTACCTTCCGACCAGAAAATCAGCCGATATTCGCTACCAGAAGATTTCCCTCCCACCGGACCGCGCTGCAAGCACGCCGCCGCCAGAAGGCCAACCGTTCTTGTGAAGACCTCGCAAACTTGCGCCGGTGAAGGCGATGGTTCTCGTGTCGTTATGCGGGCGACGTAGGTGTAGTCGGCGGTGTGGTTTTCTTGTCTGGTGGCGGGGTGTAAGTCGTCGGCACACTGCTGCGAATCACCTGGCCCTCGGGAGTATTGCCGGCGTGCACTTCGGTGGCGTCCGCATACCACGCCTCGTTCAAGTCTTCCAACGCTCGTCCCATGGCTGCGAGCTTCTTGCTCTCCTTGCTCCAGTTCGTGTGTGCGTCAGAATACGCCGTCTGCAAATCTTCGGCGCATTGTTTGCGCAGCGCCTTGAACGTCGCCAGCGTGTTGGCGGGGAGCGGACTCCAAGTCCCGCCACTCGTGCCCACGCCGATTCCCACGCGAGCGCTTCGGTCAACATGGAGGTCCGTTCAGAGACTGGGATGGCTGCAATCGTCCGACGTAATCAACCCGTCAAAATTCCGTAACTTCGTGGTTCACAAGATTTCACCGGTGACCGACTTGACTTCTTTCTAGTTGACTTCTTTCCAGTTGAGAGGAATTTGACGCGCCGAATCAAGCCCTACCAGTACAAGGAGGGTTTTCGTTCGATTCAAGCCGTTCCACCTGTGGTTTGCCTGTGTGACTCTGAACGATCAGAGATTCAGGAAACCTGTCTTCTGTGCGGAGCGTTCGTGCCCAAACAAAAAAGAAAAGAAGAAGATAAAATGAAAACACAATCAATACGTACGGATGAAACCGAAGTTAGAGACGCGAGTCGCAACCGCCGACGGCCATTTTTTCTGGCCTGTGCGTTGGCGTTCGTCCTGAGTTGCGTCAATATGCGCATCGAAGCCGCTACGGTTCAGGTGCCCAATATAGCCGCTCTGGAAAGTCTTTCGACGAACTACGATGGCGACCTAGCCTTCGTCGAGGGATACTACACGACTGGTGATCGAGGTGGAGGCTGGTTCAAGTTTTTGACAAATAACACAGCTACGCCTGACTGGGGGATTTACATCCCGCGTAGCACTCCAGGAGGGCGGTGGTTACGCCTTCTTAACGGTGAAACGCCGAACATTATTATGTGGGGCGCGCGAAAAAACGTGGGCGATTCTACCACCAACATACAGAACGCGGTTAACGCGTGGGGACACCAATTGGACGGTAATGGCTCGGGGGATTTTAGTGAACTATTGTTTCCGCTCGGGACATTCAACATCACCAACACGATCGTATTCAATTCAATCTTGCATCTTCGGGGTGAAGGCAGCCCTAGCAGCACCACCATTATCCTGACTGGCAATACCAACGCCTTTGAAACGAAAACGGCCAATGATCTTTTGCATGGAGGGCTTAACAATTCGTTTTACGGCTACGATCACGGTTTGTTAGTGGAAGGTTTTACGGTTAGGCTTGAAACCAATAATACTTCTGGCGCTGGGTTGGTGATACGCAATCCAGGCGAGGGAAATACCATTCGCAATATGGGATTTGCCTATGGCGGGTATGGCATCCGTTGCCTTTCGGCAGGTGCTCCCGGTCTGCGATTGATGAATGTAGGCATAAGCGAGCACTACGTCGCCGGCGTGAGCATTGAGGGCTATTTGCCAGCCGACTCGGCGAACTACATCGGTTCAGGAGGAGGGCAAGTCATCATAAGCGGCTTGAGCGGCGATCATAGCAGGGCCGATTCAAACGCAACGGCTAGCTTCCTGCGGATCTGGCGCTGCTATGCCGGAATATCGTTCCGTGATTTCAAGGCCGAGGGGCAATGGGGTGGGGGCATCGTGAATTATCGCTACTATGGTGATCCTCTCGTTGGGGAACTAATCATTGAAGGCGGCACCTATAATTG
>SCTL01000793.1 GCA_004297495.1 Verrucomicrobiota bacterium | reverse complement strand
TCCACGTTCAGCCGGTAAATGATTTAAGTGGGGATTCGCCAAGGCGCGTTCGGGCCGGTCAACCAGCCGGCCCGGACGGTGGGATTATTGTCGCGGAGATTCGCCCCAGACTTGCTGGATTCCGGTCGGCCCATTCCCTAAACTGGCTGCCGTGCAGCCGAAACTCTCAGGCCGGGTGATGCGCGTGCTGATCGTTGATGACGAGGAAAACATCCGTCGCACCATGACGGTCGCGCTGGAGGCGATGGGCCATGCGGTCGTCGGGGTCGAGCGCGGCGAGCAGGCGATCAAGCAGGTCGAGCAGGCGGAATTCGATGTCGCCTTCCTCGACTTGATGCTCAACGGCGAAAGTGGTCTGGACGTTCTCCCAAAACTTTTGGAACGCAACCCGCGATTGGAGATCATCGTCTTCACCGCCTACGCGTCCATCGAAACCGCCGTCGAAGCCATGCGGCGCGGCGCGGTGGATTATCTCGCCAAGCCATTCACTCCCGAGCAACTCCGGCGCACGCTCGACCGCATCCTCAAGGCGCACAAGCTGGAGAATCGCGTCGCGGAGCTGGAGTCGCGGCTGTCCGGCGACATTCCGAGCACAGCGCTGACGACGGCTGAACCGGCGGTGCAAAAAGCTTTTGAACTCGCGATGAAAGCCGCGCCCACGCAGGCGACGATTCTTCTGCTCGGCGAAAGCGGCACCGGCAAATCCGTGCTGGCCCGCGCTATTCACGAAAACAGCCTGCAAAAGGAAAATCGTTTCGTCACCGTGAACTGCCCGAGTCTTTCCCGCGAGTTGCTGGAGAGCGAATTGTTCGGTCACGTCAAAGGCTCGTTCACCGGCGCGGTCGCCGACACGCAAGGGAAGATCGCGCTCGCCGACGGCGGCACTTTGTTTCTGGATGAAATCGGCGAGTTGCCGCTGGAGATTCAGCCAAAACTTTTGCGCCTCTTGCAGGAGAAGGAATACGAGCGCGTCGGCGAAACCAAAACGCGCCGCGCCAACGTCCGCGTCATCTCGGCGACGAATCGCGACCTCGAACAACATGTGAAGGACGGACAGTTCCGCGAGGACCTTTATTACCGGCTGAACGTGATTTCCGTTTACATGCCGGCGTTGAAGGAACGATTGGCCGATCTGCCCGCCATCGCCGACGGCTATCTGCATTTCTTCGCCCAGCAATGCGGCAAGCATCTCAAAGGTTTGTCCAAGGAAGTCGAGTTCGCCTTGCGCCAGTATTCGTGGCCGGGAAATCTGCGCGAGTTGCGCAACGTCATCGAGCGCGCCGTCATCCTCAGCAGCGGACGCGAGGTCACGCTGAGTGAGCTTCCCGAGAAAATCAACCCGACGGCGGACCAGCGTGCCGCGCGCGGCGTGCAAGTGGGCGAGCGCGTTTCGCTGGATCAACTCGAACAGGAACACATCGCTCTGGTGGTGCAACAGTCGGCCACGCTGGAAGAGGCCGCCAAAGTTCTCGGCATTGATCCCGCCACCTTGTATCGCAAACGGAAAAAATTTGCGGCCTGACCCGGCCACGGGTCGGTCCGCTCACTTTACATGCTGCGCTCGCGACTCTTTCTCAACCTGCTGCCGTTCCTCGTCGTGCTGTTCGCCGTCGGCGCGTATGCGCTCGTGCTCTTCGCGCATCTCGGCGAGACGGTGGACGTGTCAGTCGCGGAAAATTATCGCAGCCTGAAGGCGGCGGAGGAAATGGAGACCGCGCTGAACAATCTGGATCGCTCCATCTGGTCCGCTGCCGGCTCGGCGCCCGCGAGCGAGGAATTCGCCGCCAACCAGCGGCTCTTCAGCACCCAGATGGCGGTGCATCTCAAGAACGCCCACGACGAGGAATGGCGCGAACTGAACGCGTCGCTTTCCGCCGGCTACGACGAATTCTGCCGCAACGTCGCGGACCTCAATCTCGCACTCACGCCCGACAACCGCCGGCGCGTTTATGATTTTGAAATCGGCCCCACACGGTTGAAGTTGCTCAACGTCATCAAGGCGATTCAAGACAAGAGCAAGCACAACCTGCTGGCGACGAGCGAGCACATCCGCAAGTTCACGCGCGACGCTTCGCGCATGTTGATCGCCGGGATGTTCATCGCGCTGGCAATTTCCGGCTACGCGTTCTGGAAACTGGGCCGCTGGTTTCTCGATCCCATCTCCGAACTCACGCGCGCCACCACCAAGCTCGGCGAAGGCCAGTGGGACAAACCCGTGCCCGTCCTCTCGCGCGACGAACTCGGCGATCTGGCCACGGCGTTCAACAAGATGGCGGCGCAACTTCAGGAATACCGCAATCTCACCGACGACAAAATCATCCGGCTGCATCGTACGATGGAAACCACGTTGGCGTCGTTTCCCGATCCGATTTTTGTTTTGGACTCGTCGGGCCGCATCGAACTGAAAAACCCCGCAGCGGAAACCCTTGCCGCCAGTCTGCATTTGACGGACGGCCTGCCCGAGCGCTTGCAAACCATCGCGCAACGAACGCTGGAAAGTGGCCGTGACTTTCTCCCGCACAAGTTTGAAGAAGTCGTTTCCTACCGCCTCGGCGGTGTGGAAAAATATTTCCTGCCGCGCGTACTCATCATGCGCGGCAAGCCGGCGGAACTTTTTGGCGTGGCGGTGGTGCTTTACGACGTCACGCGCTTCCGGCTGCTCGACGCGGCCAAAACCAATCTCGTCGCCACCGTCAGCCACGAATTGAAGACGCCGCTCACCAGCGTCCGCATGGTATTGCACATGTTGCTGGAGAAAACTCTCGGCGAACTCTCGCCCAAACAGGATGAGTTGCTCCAGACCGCCCGCAACGATTCCGAGCGGCTGCTCCGCATCCTGAACGACCTGCTTGATCTCGCGCGCCTCGAAGAAGGCACGGCGGAGTTGCGTCGGGAAAACACCGCGCCGCAGGATTTGGTGCAGGGCGTGACCGCGGAATTGGACGGCTTGGTTTCCTCGCGCGGCTTAAAGCTGGCCAGTGATATTTCACCGGGATTACCACCTGTCTCCGTGGACCGCCAACTCATCCGACACGTCTTCACCAACCTCCTGACCAACGCGGTGAAACATTCGCCCGACGGCGGCACGATCATCTGGCGCGTGCGGCCCGCCGAAGATGGCGAAGTTGAATTCACGGTCATTGATCACGGCCCGGGAATTCCCGAAGAACATCAGGCGCGCATCTTCGACCGCTTCTATCGCGTTCCTGGGCAAACGAAGACGGGCGCGGGTCTGGGCTTGTCCATTGCGCGGGAAATCACCGTGGCCCACGGCGGGCGCATGAGCGTGAAAAGCGTGGCCGGCCAGGGCTGCTCGTTTTCCGTAATCTTGAAAGCGGCGACTGCGGCGGCGTGAATTGTGTTTCACCGAATCAGGGCAGGATCAGCTTGGAGCATTTTCATAAATTATGTAGCCGCAAAATTGGCCGCAAAAGAACGCAGAGATCGCAAAGAATCCAATTCCGCTTTGTGTTCTTTGCGTTCTTTCGTGGCGACGGTTTGGTTTGACTTGCTCTAGCGTTCTGCGGACTCGTCCGGTTACGAAGAAGGAAGTCGGCTGCGCAAAGCAGCTAAGAAATTGTGTCATTACTCGGGACTGACCCCTTTGCGTTCAGTTTCAGCGTTCGTACCGCAACCTTTACCGGTTCGTGCCGGCTTCAACCGAAGCTGTTGTTCGCTGCCTCCATAGCGCTTGGCTTAAGTGGCGGACAGAGTTAGCGTCGATTTCCCACACCGCTAAGGGTTCTTCCTTATGATTTCCAGGATTGTTGGTACCATAGCTTTCAATCCACATGCAGACTTGGGTGTTTGTCGATGTGACAAACTTTATCGCCGCCCCCCACCCGTCGACGAAAATGTTTGTTTCCTTGGACGGTAGAGGTCCCATGCCAGCGAGCAGAATATTGGCTGAGTTCGGCCACGCACCCTTAGCAGCATGGAATCTCCAGCATAGGTCTGCCAATTCCCTCATGCGCACATTAGTTACCTTCAACGCATCGACCTTCTCAGGCGTTGAATGTGATCTTGAGCAAGCTGGAGGGAATATCAAAATGAAACCGAAGCACAGAGCCAATGGCCATAACCCTCTGTTTAGAAGCATAAACATAAAGGAGTCAGTCCCGAGTAATTGTACTTGAGCGGATTCGTGTTCATGTCCCGGTTCAAAGAAGGGCGCGCGCGTTTCTCACGCCGGTTC
>SCTL01000792.1 GCA_004297495.1 Verrucomicrobiota bacterium | reverse complement strand
TGCACGATGCCGATGCCGGGCGGGACGACCTTGAACGTGTCGAAGGCCTGCATGCCCCACTTGAGGAACTGGTAGCGCTCGCGGTTGCGGGAAAATTCCAGTTCGAGATTCTTCGCCAGCGCCTCCGCGTTGCCGGCGAAGTCCACCTGCACCGAGTGATCCACGACAAGGTCCACCGGCACGAGCGGCTCGATGATCTTGGGATTCTTGCCGAGCTTGGCGACGGCGCTGCGCATCGCCGCCAAGTCCACCAGCAACGGCACGCCCGTAAAATCCTGCAACACGATGCGCGCGACGACGAACGGAATTTCCTCCGTGCGCGTCTCGGTCGGTTTCCAGTTCGCCAGCGCGCGGACGGCGGCTTCGCTCACGCGTTTGCCGTCGCAATTGCGCAGGATGGATTCCAGCACGAGCCGGATCGAGACGGGCAGCTTGGAAACCGCGCCGACGCCGGCCTGTTCCAGCGCGGGCAGCGAATAAAACCTACCTTTCTTGCCGTTCCCGAGATCGAATGTCTGAAGTGAATTAAACAGATTGTGCTCGTTGCTCATAAAGTTTTTCCGGGCCGGATTTGGCGGCCAACAGAGCGGAAACGATGAAGCTTGCGCGCGCGCCCGTCAAGCTTCTGCGCGTGTCGGAAGGGTTGCGTGCGCGGCGCGCGGCGTCAGTCCAAAAAAAAGACCGCGTCGGGCGGACGCGGTCTTGTGGGGAGCACACGCTGGCTTCAGTTCAGGCGAAGTGATACGGCGCGCGATAGTCGCGGGTCAGGAGTTTGCTCGCCTCGGGGTCGTCCAGAATGATTTCCTTCTTCACGTCCCATTTGATCTTTCGACCGACGCGCATCGCGATCAGGCCGAGATGGCCGGGGATGGCGGAGTGATGCGCGGTCTCGACGGGGGTGATCGTCGGTTTGCGGGACTTGATGCAGTCCAGAAAATTGCGCGAGTGGTTGGAGGAATCGTAGAGTTTCACCTTGCGCAGCTTCTCCGGCAATTCGCGCGCTTCCGTCCAATCGGGATTCGACGCCTCGAGCAGATTACCGCGATTGACGCGCACCCAGCCGTCCGTGCCGATCCATTTCGTGCCGCCTTGAATGTCCTTGTGGCCGCCAGCGATGGTGAACTCGATGTCACGCGGATATTTGGCGGTGATGCGGTACTTCGTGCACGTGTTCCAAATGGCGTCGGCGGGCGGAAACTCACCGACCCCTTCGATTTCGCCCGGGCCGCTGCGGTCGAAGTCCAATCCCCAATGCGCGATGTCGCAATGATGGCCGATCCAGTCGAGCAACTGTCCGCCGCCAGTGTTGTAATTCCAGCGCCAGTTCATGTGGACGCGGCCTTCGATGTAGGGCTGCATCTGCGCCGGCCCGATCCAGGTTTCGTAATCAAGGTTCGCGGGTGGGTCGGTCACAGTCATTTTGTCGCCGGTCTTCGCAAAATCGTTGTGGCCCGCGGGCAGGCCGACTTCGACACGCGTGACTTTGCCGATCAATCCGTTGCGGACGATCTCGGCGGCGTAGCGGAAATTTTTTTCCGAACGCTGCCACGAACCGGTTTGCCAGATGATTTTGTTGCGCTGCACGGCGCGGACGATGGCTTGTTGTTCGGCGATGGTTTTGGCGAGCGGCTTTTCGCCGTAAATGTCTTTGCCATGATTGGCGGCTTCGATGGAGATCAGCGCGTGCCAGTGGTCCGGCACGGCGATCATCACGGCGTCAATGTCCTCGCGGGCGATCAACTCGCGATAATCGTGATAGGCTTTGCAGTCCTGGTTCTTGTAGTGCGTGTTGATGGTATTGACGGCGGCGTCGAGGTGATGCCGGTCGAGGTCGCAGGCGGCGACGACCTGGCAATCGCTGTGGCCGAGCAACGCGCGGGTGTTGCCCGGGCCTTGCATGCCCCAGCCGATCACGCCCACGGTGATACGCTCCGAGGCGCGCGGGCGTCGGGTGGCGCCCGTGGCGCAGCCCGGAAGAATCAGCGGCCCGGCGGCGGTCAGGCCGGCGAGCGCGAGGAATTGGCGGCGGGAGAAATCGTTTTGTCGCTTGATGGGTTTCATGTGGAGTCCATGACGCCTGAAAGCTTCCGTTAATTCGAGAAAAAAATCACTGGCCAGCAAGCGGCTCGCCGGGAAAAGCAAAGGACGCCGTTGCCGGCGTCCTCGCACTGGTTTGGTTGAGGCAGATCAGTTGAGCTTCGCGAGCGCGGCTTTCACGGCATCGAAGTTCGGCAAATCCTTCGGCGTGGGCGTCTGCTCGGCGTATTGGACGACGCCATTCTTATCAATCACGAACGCCGCGCGCGCGGAAGTGTCGCCCACGCCCGCAAGCATCGGGAACACCACGTCGTAAGCCTTCGTTGTCGTTTTATTGAGATCGCTGGCCAGCGTGATCCAGATTTTTTCCTTTTGCGCCCAGGCTTCCTGCGCAAACGGGCTGTCCACGCTGATGCCGATCACGTCGGCATTCAAACTGGAATACGCGCTCAGGCCGGCGGTGATGTCGCACATTTCTTTTGTGCAAACGCTGGTGAACGCGAGCGGGAAGAACAGCACCACGGTGTTCTTCTTGCCGAAATTGTTGCTGAGCTTTACGTCCACGACGCCGGTGGCGGTTTTGGACTTGAGCGTGAAATCTGGAGCTTTGCTGCCGACTGCAATTGCCATAATTGTTGATCCTTATCTGTTTGGTTAACGGGTTAAATTACCGGGGCATAAAGTTGACCACGCCGCGCCGCGTGTCAAATCGCGAATCACGGTGCAAGCGGGCGGCCTTCGCGCGGCTCAGTCCAACGCCGCCAGCACTTCCTGCGCGTGTTCCTCCGGTTTCACCTTCGGCCAGATTTTTTTGATCCGCCCGTCCGGGCCGATCAAAAACGTGACCCGATGCGTGCCAAGATATTTCCGGCCCATGAAACTTTTCTGTCCCCACACGCCGTAAGCCTCGACGATTTTCTTGTCCTCATCCGCGAGCAACGTGAAGGGCAGTTTGAATTTCTCCACAAACTTGTCGTGCGACTTCACGGCGTCGGTGCTCACACCCAGCACCACCGCGCCGCGCTTCTTGAAATCGGCGAAGTGATCCCGGAACGCGCACGCCTCCTTCGTGCAACCCGGCGTGTCGTCGCGCGGATAGAAATACAGGATGACGTTTCTTCCTTTGAAGTCGGCCAGCGAAACCTGGCCGCCGCCGTTGGTCGCGGCGGTGAACGCCGGGGCTTCGTCCCCTTCCTTCAACTTGAGATTCAGTTCAGTGGCCATGCGCGTAAATCGTGATTCGTAAATCGTAAATAGAAAATCTTCACGCCTTCCGGGACTGGTCGCCGGGCGAACTCTTCGGACTCGAACTCAGTTGCTTCACGCCGTCCCAGACATACCAAAGCCCCGAGACCGCCGTGCAGCCCGCCGCGCCGAGCGTCCAGACGCGCAGCCAGCGTTCGCCCCACGCCGCGTCCCACTTCAGCAAAATCCACAACACCGCAACCATCTGCAACACTGTGGCCATCTTGCCGACGATGCGTGGATGCACTTTCACTTTGCCCACGGTGAGATGGATGACGACGAGTCCCGCCAGAATCAACAGATCGCGGCCAATGATCGTGATCGTCAGCCACAGCGGAATCTGCCCGAGCCGTTCGCCGTGATCGAAACTCAACAGCACCACGCCGGACACGAGCAGCAATTTGTCCGCGAGCGGATCGAGGATCGTGCCGAGTTCACTCCGCTGGTTGTAACGGCGCGCGATGTAGCCATCCACGCCGTCGCAGATCGCGGCCACCGCGAAACAGAGCAACGCCGTGAGCCGATGGATTTCGTTGCCGGTCTTCACGTAGTAAAGCGTCGCCCCGACGAAAAACGGGATCAGCAGGATGCGTCCGATGGTGACTTTGTTCGCAGTGGTCACCCGGGAAGGGAAAGGCGACGCGAGGCGTGTGACAAGCTTAAACCGATGCTGACCGGCGCGCGAGCGGTCCCCGCTCGCAGCGAGCCCGAACGCGGGGTGGCGCCGGAAATCTCAAGCCTCCCACGCTGTCGCAACCGCTGCGCCCGGGGACCGGTCGCGCTCCAATAGGGCGGTGTTGCGGCGAAATTTTTGATCATAAAAAATCCTCTGGACAACGAATTCTTACAGGCGCAAAGTCCGAAAAACGAACCATAATCAGCAGGCAACTCTCGAGCAAAAACCGAAAGCTAAACCATGAAAATTAAAAGCATTAGTTACATTGCGGGCGTGGGTGTTTTCGTTTTTCTCATGCTCGCAGGCTGCGCAACACCTTATCAACCTTTCAGCGGAATGGGCGGTTATTGGGACAAAAAAATCGGCGAAAATACCTTTCAAGTTTTCTTCAGTGGTAACGGCTATACTTCGCGCGACGCTGAGTACGCTTTTTTCCTGCATCGCTGCGCTGAAGTAACAATCGCCAACGGCCATGATTACTTTGTCATTCAGAAATACGACGATTTCGAGCTTCTCAAGAAACACGACACGGGAGGAGGAATGCAAGCTGACATCAATACTTTCAAAGGCGACTTGCCTGCTGGCAATCCAGCAGCCTTCGATGCCCATCAGGTTCTCCAAAAGAACGCACCCAATGCGAAAGAATATAAGAAGGTTCTCCTGTCGAAATGAAACCCACAGCTACCAGCCAAACATGAAAATAAATACAAGCCGATGTCTTTTGGGGATGCTCGCAATGCTGCTCACAGGGTGCGAGACGCCTTATCACAAATTCAGTATGCTCGGTGGTGGCGGGTATCAGGACAAGGAACTCGAACCCGGGGTCTATAAAGCGAGCTTCATGGGTAACGGTTATACGAGTCAGGAGCGCGTGATTATCTGCACGCTTTATCGGTGTGCCGAAATCACACATGAAAATGGTTACGACTATTTCGCTTTTGTCACTGAACGCGGCAATGTGTCGTGGAACTGGGTTCCCGTCAGCGCCAACCTAAGCTATAGAATTCCAAATTTCAGCGGAGAAACAATTTTCCGCACGTTCAAAGGTGAAAAGCCAACCCAGTATCC
>SCTL01000791.1 GCA_004297495.1 Verrucomicrobiota bacterium | reverse complement strand
CATAAAAATCTTCGACGGCTTCGATGTCCTTGCTCAGGTCTTTCGGATTGAAGATGGCGCCGGGATGAAGTTTGAAGCCGACATTGACCTTGTTCGTCGGGAACATCGTCGTGCCCTTGAACGTGACGTTGCCGACCTTGTATTGCTGACCCTCGTAAATCTCGAAGCGGACATCCATTTTTTTCGCCGTGGGAAAATTCGTCTGGATGCTCTTGATCTCAAAATCGAGATAGCCCTTCTCGCGATAAAAATCGTTCAGCCGCTCGACGTCGTCCTGCAACTGGTCCTCCTTGAACACGCCGCTGCCGGTGAGCCAGGAGAAAAACCAGTGCTTCCGCGTCTTGATTTCCTTGCGGAGTTTTTTCGGCGGGAAAACGTTTGCGCCGACAAAATCCACCGCCGTGATTTTCGCCTTGGGATTTTCCGTGATCTCGAACGTGGCCGTGCCGCGACCGGCGGCCTCGTCAATCGCCAGCGTGTATTTCACCTCGGTGCGCGGGTAGCCGGTCTTCTGGTACGCCTCGCGAATGGCCAGCGTGTCCTTGAAAAGTTTTTGCTCGTCGAGCGGCTCGCCGGACTTCGAGGCGATCTTGGTCTTGAGTTTCGCGTCGCTGAACTTTTTGTTGCCGGAAAACTTGAGGTCCGTAAGCCGGGGCTTGGCCTGCACCACGTAAGTCAGCACCACGCCGTCGTCCGTCAACGCGTCGGCCACGCGGATGTTGTAAAACAAGCCGGTGCCGTAAAGCGTCTTCACGTCGTCATCGGCGCGCGCGCGGACGTAGGTGTCGCCCGGTTTGATGCGGATGTTGGCGCGGATGAGATCGTCGCTGATGTTGCGCGGGCCGACGTGTTTGATTTCGATGCGCGCGATTTTTTGCTCGGCGATCTGCGCCAGCGCCGGCAAAACACCCGCGAACACAACCAGGATCGCAGTCAGCCAAACGAGTCTTGCGACGCTGCCGCGGCTATTCCGCTGGCACGTCTTCGTCGCTGACTTTGGCTGCGTTTTCAAATCGGGTGTACGACTTCAGGAAGGTAAGGTCCACGTCGCCGACCGGTCCGTTGCGTTGCTTGGCGATGAATAATTTCACCGGCGCCGCTTCCTGCTCGAAATCCGGTTCTTCGTCTTCTTTGCCCTTCAGATCTTTGTAGAGCAGACCAACCAGGTCCGCATCCTGTTCAATCGAGCCGGATTCCCGGAGGTCCGAAAGCCGCGGCCGCTCGCCCGGCCCGCGCTTTTCCAGATCGCGATTCAACTGACTCAGCACGATCACCGGCACCTTCATTTCCTTCGCCAGGGATTTGATCCCGCTGGAAATGTCCGCAATCTCCTGCTGCCGGTTTTCGGCTCGGCGCGCAGTAGAGTGAAGCAGTTGCAGGTAGTCAATCACGAAAAGCTTGATGCCGTATTGCTGACACATGCGCCGCGCCTTCGCGCGCAACTGCAACACCGACAATCCCGACGAATCATCTATGAACAGCGGCGCGTTGGACAACTGCCCCGCCGCGCTCGTCAACGGCGCGAAATCCCGCTCCGCCAGAAAGCCCTCGCGAATGCTCCGCAAATTCACCCGCGCCCGCGAACACAACATGCGCAGCACGAGCGAATCGGCGGTCATTTCCAGACTGAATACGCCCACGGGTAACTTCAAATCAATCGCCACGTGCTCGGCGATGTTCATCGCCAGCGATGTTTTTCCCATCGAAGGCCGGGCCGCCACTACGATCATTTCGCCCGGATGCAATCCGCTCGTCATCTTGTCCAGATCGGTGAAGCCCGTGCCCACGCCCGTCAACATCCCCTGCCGCGCGTGAAAATCCTCCACCGTGTTGATGGCTTTGTGAACGAGTTCCTTGATGCCCATCACCGTGCCGGCCACGCGCGATTCGCTGATGCGCAGAATGTCGCGCTCGACTTCATCCATCAACGCGTCCACTTCGCCCTCATACTCATAGACCCGGCCCACGACGTCCGTGCAGGCCTTGATCATCTTCCGAAGCAGAAACTTTTCCTGAACGATGTCCGCGTAATACCCCACGTTCGCGGTTGACGGCACCGAGTCTTGCAACGCATTGAGATATTGAATGCCGCCGACCTGCTCGATCAATTGCTTGTCCTTGAGCCGTTGATGCACCGTCAGGATGTCAATGGATTCGCGCTGGTCGAACATCGCGACCACCTCGGCGTAAATCGTCTGGTGACGCAGATCGTAAAACACTTCCGCTCCGGCTTTCAGTTTTTCGATGCAAATGCCGATACAATCATTGGGCGAAAGCAAAACGCAACCGAGCACACCTCGCTCCATGTCTTCGGCGTAAGGCGGCAAGCGGTCCGCAATTGGACGAGCGTCTCCACGCGGCGAGCGTTGTCGTCTTGTCTTCTTCAAATCAGGCGCCGCGCCGGCGCTTTCAGAAACTGAATCAATCATAAATAAATCAGAAAGAGATTATCATCGCTGGAGAATTATGCCTAAGGCCATTCCAGAAAATACTGTGCTGCCCATGCTGGTGTTTTCGCCTTGGGCATACGCACCCAAACGTCTTTTATCATCCCAGGCAGCTTCGCGTCGGCCAGCCTTACATCACGCCGGACCCTAACAGGAAGCTTTGCCTCCGTCCACCATCCGCCCTTGAGAGTGTGAATCTCTCCCACAGCGAGCGTAAAAACCCCGAGCTCTCCCGAAGCAAACCGCTTAAACCGACCAAACAAGGTCTTCTCTTCGACACGACACTCGTAAAAATGTCCGGCAAGACGCCGTTCCCCGCTTCGCGCGTACGGAATCAGCAATTCTCCGTTGATAACCTTTGCACACGCAACCAATCCAGCCGGACTGGTGAGCCACATGCCCACGAACGGTTTGAATTCTGAATCAGTCACTCATCGAGAGGAACCAATCCACCTGCCGGATGCAAACGCTTCTTCTGAACAAACTGTTCACGACGCTGTGTGAGTAACTTGGCGCCCATGCAAAAACTATCTTGAGAAAACTTCCGCGCAAAAGTACTTCGAGGGCGGCATGACGAATTACGAAGCCAGATTTGGCGGCATCCGGCGGCTCTACGGCGCGGCGGGTCAGGACCGATTGAGCCGGGCGCACGTGTGCGTGGTCGGCATCGGCGGCGTCGGCTCGTGGGCCGTCGAGGCGCTCGCCCGCACCGGCGTCGGCGCGCTCACGCTCGTGGACCTCGACGAAGCCTGCATCAGCAACGTGAACCGCCAGCTTCACGCCGTCACCGGCGCGTTCGGCAAACCCAAGGTCGAACTCATGGCCGACCGCGTGCGCGCCATCCATCCCGATTGCAAACTCCACCCGCTGCACTCACAATTCATGCCCACGACCGCCGATGAAATCCTCGCCCCGGCATTCGAGGCCGTGCTCGATGCGATTGACAGCACAGCGATGAAAGCCCTGCTCATCGCAAAATGTCGCCAGCGCGAACTGCCCATCGTCACCACCGGCGGCGCGGGCGGACGCCGTGATCCCACGGCCCTGCGCGTGGCCGACCTCGCGCAGTCCACTCACGACGGCTTGCTGGCCGCCACGCGCAAATCGTTGCGGGAGGAATTCGGTTTCCCGCGCGACCCGAAGAAAAAATTTGGCGTGCCCTGCGTCTTCTCACCCGAGCCACAGGTATTCCCCGCCAGCGACGGAACGGTTTGCGAGAAGCCGGAAGCCGGCTCGAAGTTGCGGCTCGATTGCCGAAGCGGTTACGGCACGGCGACGTTTGTCACCGGCGCGTTCGGTTTCGCGGCTGCGGCGGAGGTGGTGAAGTTGATTGTGGCTGAATAGAACGATCGCCAACCAAATTTCCGCATGGCAACAGAGCGTCCCCTCACCCGGCCTGCGGCCACCCTCTCCCCATCAGATGGGGAGAGGGACGGGGTGAGGGGGGGTGTGCTATTTCTCTGCGATGCAGTAAAGATTCTCTTTGCCGCGGATGAAAAGTTCCTTGCCGACGAGCGCGATGGAGGCGTCGGTTTTGTCGTCGAGTTTGTTGGTGGCGATGACTTCGGGTTTCGCGCCGAGTTTGAGCACGACACAACTGCCGTTTCGCCCGAGCACATAAACGTGATCTTTCGCTGCTACCGGCGACGCGTAGATGTTTTGCGCCGCTTCCAGCCGTTCGGTTTCAAAGAGCGGCGAACCTGTTTTCGTGTCGAAGCAGGAGAGAAGACCCTTATTTCCCGAGAGCACGTAGAGAAAGTCGCCGCTCAACAACGGCGACGGGACGTAAGGCGTGCCCTTCTTGAAACTCCAGCGCACTGCATCCGTGCCACCCAGATCGCCGGTCCGACCCAGCGCGATGGCGTAGAGCGCCGCGCCTTGGAAGCCGCTGGTCACAAAAACCGTATCCGCATTGGCGACCGGGCTGGGAATCGCGTTCGGCGTCTGCCCGCCGCACGACCAGAGTTCGTCACCGTTCGCGAGATCATAGCTGCGGACTTTGCCGGACGCGTTGACGACGACTTCGGTTTTCTTTCCGTCCTCAACGATCAACGGCGTGGACCAGCCGGTGGCTTCATTGCGCGGCTTGCGCCAGAGTTCCTTGCCGGTCTTCTTGTCGAACGCGGCGATGAAATCATTTTCGGTTTCATCGTCCCAGTTGATGACCACCGTGTTGCCGTGCAACGCCGGCGACGCGCCTTCGCCGAAACCGTTGCGCGTGACCATGTGACCGAGTTCTTTCGACCATTTCAAATTTCCGTCCAGGTCATAGCAATGCAGCCCGCGCGAGCCGAAGTAAGCGAGCACCACTTCGCCATCCGTCACCGGCGAGGCCGAGGCAAAGGTGTTGTCTTGTTGCCGGCCTTCGTGCGGCACTTCTTCCTTCGCAACCTTCTGCCAGAGCGTTTTGCCGGTGGCACGCTCAAAGCAAATCACTGTGAACTGGTACGCGTCCGACGGTTTCTCGCCGCGACCGAAACCGCCCGGCCCACCAGGACCGCGTCGCCGCGGCCCGTCACCCGGTCCGCCCGCCGGATTGGCCTCGGGCGGTTTTGCATCCGCCGGCTTGGCCGCCTCGGGTTTGCTTTCGGTTGATTCGGGAGCCTTGGCTTCGACAGGTTTGGCAACTTTGACGGCGGTGAGAATGAAAACCTTGTTGCCCCACACGACCGGCGTGCTGCTGCCTTCGCCCGGGATGGCGGATTTCCATTTCACGTTTTTGGTTTCGCTCCATTCGGTCGGCGGATCGGCCTGCGGCGCTGTGCCCGAACCGAGCGGCCCGCGCCACGCCGGCCAGTTGGCCGACGCGTCGGCGGCAGACGCGCTGAACTGGAAAGAACCGAGAACGGCCAGCGAGAGAATCAACGCGCGATTTTTCATAAGCAGTCTGTGTTGGTGAACGGTGTAATGGTTAAGCATCGAGAACTGACGCGGCAAGTCTGCATTCGATTCAAAACCGCAGATAAATTCCTTTCAGATACTCCGCTTCCTTGAACGTTGCGTGATGGTCCGGCGCGTGGCCGGTCGTCTGCAATTCGGTGAACTTGCGGCCTGCTCTCGCCGCCGCGCCGCGCACCGCGCCGAAGAATTCTTCCGCGCTCACGTGCGCCGAACAGGAACACGCCACGAGAATTCCGCCGGATAAGAGATGTTTGATGCCATCGCCAGCGAGCTTGCCGTAAGCCCGGATCGCGCCCGCTCGTTCCGCCTCGCGTTTCGCCAGCGATGGCGGATCGAGAATGATCAGGTCAAACTTTCGCGCGGGATTGCCGGCCAGCCATTCAAACGCGTCGGCCTGAATCTGTTCGTAACGGCAACTCGCGACGTTCGTTTCACCCTCGCTCAGTTTGAAGTTCCGTTTTGCCGATTCGAGCGCGTGCGAACTGATGTCGAGATCGGTCACGGACTTCGCTCCGCCGCGCGCCGCGTAAAGCGAGAAGCCGCCGGAGAAACTGAAAGCGTTGAGAACTGTTCTCCCGCGAGCCAGTGATTCCACAAGACGGCGGTTCTCGCGTTGATCGAGGAAGAATCCCGTCTTCTGCCCACGCATCAC
>SCTL01000790.1 GCA_004297495.1 Verrucomicrobiota bacterium | reverse complement strand
CGACTCGACGGGCTGAGAAAAGTTTGTTGAAACGGCTGCCCTCACCCCGGCCCTCACCCATCCGATGGGAGAGGGAGAATCGTTTCCCGCTCAGGCGAGGTTCATGCGATGGAGTTGTCACGCGACATCCGGGCGAACAGAAATCTTCCTTCTGCTGTTCCCTGCCCATGGACCTCCGCGTAGCCGCCGACGTGAGGAGGCGGAGGGCACAATCTCGGAAAAATCCGCCTCCTCACGTCGGCGGCTACGATTCAGGAGCACAACTCGGCCGCCGCGCTGGAGCGGCGCTTTGGCGCTGCGAACGCGGGGGTGAGGGCTGGCGTCAAACCAACAGCGAATCAATTTTTCACGCTTTTGTTTCTTCGCCGTTCTTGCCAATCTGCACACGAATGAAATCACCAATCGTCCTCATCGCTCTTCTTGCGACCATCGCTTTTCAATCACCGGCGCAATCCAACAATACCGTCACTGCCACGGCCACGGCGGTGGCGTTGGTCACCAACGCCGCGCCGCGCGTCAATCCCGCCATCGTGCCCGTTTCGCGCACGGGCGGTTCGGTCAAGCGCCAGACCACCGTGCTGGAGCGTGCCACGAACAATCCCGGCCCGTGCGACATCGTGTTCATCGGCGATTCCATCACGGAAGGCTGGGAGCGCGCGGGCAGCAACGTGTGGGCGAAGTTCTACGGCAGCCGCAAGTGCCTGGACTTCGGCGTCGGTGGCGATCGCACCGAGCACGTGTTGTGGCGCTTTGAAAACGGCCAGCTTGACGGACTGAAACCCAAAGCCGCCGTGCTGATGATCGGCACGAACAACTCTGGCAAGAACAAGGACGGCACGGACCAGTATTCCGAAGCGGAAATTCTCGAAGGCGTGCTCGCCGTCGTGAAACAGATTCGCACGCGTCTGCCGGACACCAAACTGCTGGTGCTCGGGATTTTTCCGCGCGGCCAGAACTTCAACGCCCAGCGCGGTCGGCTCCTGCAGATCAACCAAGCGCTCGCGAAGGTCGCCGATGGCAAGATGATTCACTATCTGGATTTCGGTTCGCAACTGGTGGAAGCCGACGGCTCGCTCTCCAAGTCCATCATGCCGGATTACCTGCATCTTTCGGAGAAGGGCTACACGATTTGGGCCGAAGCCATCGAAGGAAAGCTGAAACAATTGCTCGGCGAGAAGTGACGGCGCATCCGTCGCCTGATTCCCAATTGTGCCTCGGTAAATCTCGCGGCTTGTTTCGCGCCGGGTTGACCGTTAAGAGAACTCCCGACCAAATCATGTCAGCCGCCAAAACCGAAACCATTCTCGTCACCGGAATCTCGAATCAGGAATTTCTGCGTCGCTACGCCGCCGCCGGTCGCATCGGGCTGTCCACCGGGACGACGCTCGTGGACCGCATGATTGCGCGGGCGGAGCGGCATCTCGATCCGCAAGAGCGCTGGGGCACGTGGTCGCACGCGTTCCTTTTCGAGGGCGAGCGCGTGGACGGGCAGCACTGGCTCATCGAGTCCGATCTGCAAGTTCATCACAAGCACATCCAGCTCGGCGTGCAGGAGAATCGCGCGGAGAAGTACCACGATGAATCGCTCTACACGACGCTGGCGGTGCTGGATTTCGGGTTGGACGCGGCGCAGGTGGACAAGGTCTTGCGGGAGGCGCTGGATCTGGTGGCGAACCGCACGCGTTACTCGCTGCGGGAATTGTTGGGAACGTTGATCGCGCTGCGACGCGACTCTCGGGCGGAGGAAAATTTACTGGCACAGAATCAATCGCTGTTTTGTTCCGCGTTCGTGCAACACATTTTTCGCTCGGCGGGCTTTGATCTGATGCCGGGAGTGAATGTGAAGCTGACCACGCCGCAGGACCTGTCGCAATCGCCGTTGCCGCACACGATGTATCTGCTGCGGCGGGAAGTGCCGACGGACAAGCTGGGGAAATTGAAGGCCCGCGTGAAACGCCGCATGGGCGCGGAATTGAGACTTCTGAAAAAACGGACGAAAGCGTCCTAAGACTGCGCGCTGGCCGGTTCCGCACCGGTGGCAGTAGCGCTTTCCGCGGCTTCGAGGGTGGCGTAATACACGCCGAGATTGTGCTGGGCGGTTTTGTCGCCTTGACGCGCGGCGCGGATGAACCAGCGGACGGCTTCGCGGACGTTCTTCACCACGCCCCGACCGGTCTCGTAGCACAGACCGAGATTGCATTGGGCGGGCGCACATTCCTGTTCGGCAGAGAGGCGATACCAGCGCACGGCTTCCTCAAAGTTCTGCGGCACCACGCGGCCTTCCTCGTAGAACACGCCGAGATTGAATTGTGCCTGCGGTTCGCCGTGCTCGGCGGCTTCCATGTACCACTTCACGGCCTCGGCGTAATTTTGCGGCACGCCCTGGCCGGTCTCGTAAAGGATGCCGAGATTGAACTGCGCGGCGGGATCGCCTTGTTCGGCGGCTTCGCGAAACCACTTGGCGG
>SCTL01000789.1 GCA_004297495.1 Verrucomicrobiota bacterium | reverse complement strand
ACGCGTGGGCCAGTGTTTTGTGTTCGACGGCCACGGTGCGAACGTGGACCTGGGAAATCCACCCGGCTTGCAATTGCAGAACTTCACCATCGAAGCCTGGATCAGACGCGGCAGTTCGACAGCGGTGACTTTCAACGACGGTGGAGAAGGACACGGCCACATCTTTGGATACAATCAAGACGGCTACACCTTTTACCTCGGCAACAGTGGTTACCTCTCACTCTCAAAAACGGGCACGACTGAAACAACTGCGAACGTCGGCATCACCGACACCAACTTCCATCACGTCGCGGTGGCGAAGGCTGGAAGCAATGTTGTCTTCTACGTGGATGGCGCAGCGTATCCGGCAGCGCCCTACGATCCGGGGTTTGTATTTACCACCTCAGCGACCATCGGTGGTATTGGCAGCACATACAATTTCTACGGCTCAGTGGACGAGTTGGCGTTTTACGATCACGCCTTGACGGGCACGGAGATACTCACGGTCTATCTCGCGGGAAGCGGCGGCAAATGCACTGGTCCGAGCGCGCCGGTAATTTTGATTCAGCCGACCAATCAAACGGCTTACATCGGTCAAAGCAGTTCGCTGAGTTGTCTCGCCGCAGGCACTGCGCCGGTGACTTACCAGTGGTCATTTAACGGAACGAACCTTGACGGCGCCACGGACACTTTCCTGACGATCACTAATGCGCAGTTTACCAATGCCGGCACCTATTCCCTCGCCATCACAAACAGCTATGGTTTCGCGATCAGTTCAAATGCAAGTCTGACCGTTATTCCGCCGCCTCCATGCATTACACCCGCGGCTGACTTGATCAGTTGGTGGCGAGGGGAGAGCAATGCAGTGGATTCAGTCAGCGCCAATTCAGGGACGTTGGTTGGCAATGTGACGTATGGTGACGGTCGAGTCGGACATAGTTTCGTGTTTGATGGGAACAGTGCAAATGTGTCCGTCGGCAATCCCGCGAACCTCCGACTGCAAGATTTTACAATTGAAGCCTGGGTTAAGCGCGCCAGTTCCTCCGTTATATCTCTCAACAGCCCGGATGGCGGCGCTCACCTTGCGACCTATGGCAGCGGCGGCTATGGATTCAAAATTGCGTCCGGTGGTTTCCTGGGTCTCGCCAAGGTCGGCAGCGCGCAGATCATCTCCAGTGGCAGCGTCACCGACACGAACTTCCACCACGTGGCGGTGGCCAAGTCCGGAAGCAATGTGATCTTTTACGTCGATGGCGTGGGTTATCCGACCGCGCCATACAATCCCGGTTTTACTTTCACCACGTCATTCACGATTGGCGGGATCGGCAACAGTTACAGCTTTTTCGGTTCGATAGATGAGCCGGCCATTTACAACCGCGCCTTGTCAGGTTTGGAAATCTCGAACATCTACGCGGCCAGCATCAGCGGCAAATGCATCGTGCCCGTGGCGCCCACCATCGTGGCCCAACCGCAGAGCACGACGGCGACGGTGAATTCTAACGTGACGTTTTCAGTCGTGGCCGGCGGGTCCGCGCCGCTCTCGTACCAGTGGCGATTCAATCTCACCAACAACATCGCCGGCGCCACGAACGCTTCACTCACGGTCAGCAACGTGCAATTCCCCAGCATCGGCGGCTACACCGTGCGCATCACCAATGCGGGCGGCAGCCTGATCAGCAGCAGCGCGGCTTTGATCGTCAACTTCGCGCCCGCCGTCGTCCGCATCGCTCCCACCAATCTCATGGCGGGCCGCGCCTTCACCGTGCCCGTAACCATCGTCGCCAACGGGAACGAAAATTCCCTCGGCTTCAGCCTGAGCTTCAGCACGACGCGCTTTGCATTCGGCGGCGCGGCGCTGGGTTCATCGGCCAGCGGAGCGAGTCTGCTGCTGAACACGAATTCCATCGGCAGTGGTGCCGTGGGAATTTCCGTGGTGCTGCCCGCGCAATCCGCCTTCACGCCCGGCACGCAGGAAGTCGCCCGCGTGACGCTCAATTCGCTGAACCTGCTCGGTTCATCCTCCGCGACGTCCGCGGTCAGCTTCGCCGACTCGCCGATTCTGCGCGAGTTGTTGACGCCGCAACTCCAATCGCTCACGGCGTATTATTCCAACGCGAACGTCATCGTGACGCCGACGGTCTTCGAGGGCGACGTGTCGCCGCGCACGAACGGCAACCAGACCATCTCCACGAGCGACTGGCTGCAAATCGGGCAGTTCGTGGCGCGGCTCGATGCGCCGGTTTCGACGAATGAATTTCAACGCGCCGACTGCGCGCCGCGCGCGAGCCTGGGCGACGGCCAGCTCAAGGTCACGGATTGGGTGCAGGCGGGGCGCTATCTGGCGGGTTCCGATTCGCTCACCGTGGTCGGCGGGCCGTTCACGGAAATCGCGCCCACCGCTCCCAGTCCATCCGCAACCCGGCAAATCCGAATCTCCGCGCCGTCGGTGGCGGCGGGTCAAGCCGTCGCCGTCGGAGTCACGCTCGATTCGCAAGCCAACGAAAACGGACTCGGCTTCACGCTGTCGTTCGATCCGGTGGAGTTTGCTTTTGCCAATGTCACGCTTGGCAGCGGAGCGGCGGGCGCGAACTGGTTCGCCAACACCAGCCAGTTGGGCAGCGGCAAACTCGGCATCGCAATCGCGCTCTCACCGGGAGCGACGTTTGCCGCCGGCACGAGAGAAGTGGCGACGATCAACTTCACGACCGCCGCAGCCGGGACGTATCCGCTGACTTTCTCCGATCAAATCGTCACGCGCTGCGTTTCCGACGCGCTGGCGAATGAACTGCCGGCGACGTTCGCCAACGGAAGCGTCACCGTGCTGTCCACGAATCAGCGACCGACGCTGGCGATTGCGAAGCAGGGCACGAACGTGGTGCTGTCCTGGCCGACGTGGGCGGGAGATTACTCATTGCAGACTGCGGGCGGGGGCACCGGCTTGACGAACACGTGGACGAACACGACGCCGGCTTTGCAAACGAACGGCGCGGAAATCTCGACTGCACTGCCGATCACGGGCCAACCAGGATTCTTCCGTCTGGCGCATCCGTGAATTGGATAGCCTTTGCAGATAGGGCGCGGCACTCCGTGCGCGCCCCACCTCAAAAGACAAGCTACGCTTCAAACATCATCCACGTAATTCGCCAGATCGCCGGTGAAGGTCTTGATGAAATAGGAGAGCCGCGGCGTGCGTTTCATCTTCGCGAAAATCTCGGCGTCGCTGCGACGGCGGATGCGCGCGATGAGTTTTCGTCGCTCACGGATTTTCTTCCACCGCTTGCAGAGACAAATGAGCGCCTCCCAGTGCGCGCGGCATTGCCAGCCGCGTCCTAATAACGTGGCGATCAAAAGCGCCGCAATCTGCAGCCCAAGAAACAGCGGCATGACGCGCAGCAGCGAACCCGCCGAGAGATTGCCCCACAGACTGAACGCCATGTTGCGCTGGTAATGTTCCAGCGCGAAACCCCGCTTCATCCGATCGGAAGTCCCGCCCATGAAGTGCTGAATCGCCGGCGAGGGGACGAAATGAACTTCAAATCCGGACAGCCACGCGCGATGGCAAAAATCCGTCTCCTCGTAATAGCAGAAGAAATCCGGGTCGAACAAAAATCCGCCCACCGCCTCCACGACTTCGCGCCGGAACAACAGACACGCGCCTTTGCCTCCGAACACCGGAACCGCGCGTTCATATTTGGGGCCGTCGGGTTTGTAGTAACCGTAGTGATACGGCAACCCGATCGCCGTGGCGAATGAACCGCACACGTCCAGAGTATTTCCGCAACGCGGCAGGAGCATTTTGCCCTGCACCACTCCGGCTTCACGATGCGCCAAAAGATAATCCACCAGCGCGCGCAGGAAACCGGGATTCACCACCGTATCGTTGTTAAGCAACAGGATGAAATCGCCGCGCGCCTCGCGCAGCGCGGCATTGTTGCCGCCGGCGAAGCCGGAATTCGTGTCGAGCAGCAGCGGTTTTATTTCAGGAAAATCGGCGAACACGGCCAACACCTCACCGCGATGTTCCGGTGACGAACCGTTGTCAGCCACGATGATTTCATAGTTGGGATAATCCAACTGCCGGAGCGATTGCAGACACGCACGCGTCAGCGCCGCGCCTTGAAAGTTTATGACGAGAATGCTGACGAACGGGAGTCCCCGGCCGCCTGATGGCGTGACTTGTCCAATATTAAGTTGAGTCGGGATTTGGCTCACATGAATAGGGTGCGTTTATGCCGCCCCCTGCCGCGCCCGCGTTTCCAGCCAGTCCGTCACGGACGACCGCGCGCGCCCCGGATGACGACCCGCTCCGGCTTCGCCATGGCGACCGCGCGGATGTTGGCGAAGCACAGCCGGAGGGGTCAAGGAAAGTCGGTCGCTGTTGACAGGGCGGCGGAGCGCTGTGGATGATGTCGGCCATGCGCGTTCTGATCACCGGCATCACGGGTTTCGTGGGAAGTTACATGGCGGAGCTGGCTTTGGCCCAGGGGGCGGAGGTTTACGGCGCCTGTCGTTGGCGGAGCAATACGGAAAACATCGAGTCCATTCGCGCCCGCCTCCAGATCATCGAGGCGGATCTCCGCGACCAATCTTCCACCCAGGAAATGCTGGCCACGGCGCGACCGGATTTGATTTTTCATCTGGCCGGTCAGAGTCAGGTGATGACCTCCTGGCACGCGCCGGCGGAAACCCTGCACACCAACATCATCGGGCAGACGCATCTCCTGGAAGCGATCCGACTGCGCGGCGCACCGTTCCCCAAGGTCCTGGTGGTGGGTTCCAGTGAGGAATACGGGCTGGTCCAGGAGAGCGATCTGCCGGTGACCGAGCAACACGAGTTGCGCCCGCTCTCGCCTTATGCCGTGAGCAAAGTCGCGCAGGACATGCTGGCGTATCAATACCACCGCAGCTATGGCATTCCCTGCATCCGGGTGCGCGCGTTCAATCACGACGGACCGCGGCGCGGCGAAGTGTTTGTCACCTCCACCTTCGCGCGGCAGATCGCGGAGATCGAACTGGGATTGCGCGAGCCGGTGATCCTCGTGGGCAACTTGAAGGCAAGGCGCGATTACACCGATGTCCGCGACATTGTGCGAGGTTACTGGATGCTGCTCGAACGCGGCGAACCAGGAGAAGTCTATAATCTCTGCTCGGGCCGGTCGCACGCCATCCAGGAGGTGCTGGACTTTTTTCTTTCGCAATCGTCCGTGCGCAACATCGAAGTGCGCGAAGACCCGGCGCGGTTGCGACCCTCCGACTTGCCGAACCTTTACGGCAGCGCGGCGAAGATTGAATCCGCGACCGGATGGAAACCGACGATCCCACTGGAAAAAACTTTGATGGACGTGCTGAACTACTGGCGCGAGAAAGTGAAACAGGCGCGGCGGTGAATCGAATCCACGCAGTTGGAACCGGAGCAAACGGAGGAAACAGAGAGACGGAGCGGGGCCATCAGACGGCTGACGGTAGATTTTGGAAATGCGCGGCAGGTAACTGGGCGCGTCATTTGATTCATAACGATCCGAAGAACTTGAGGAGGCCAACACCTGTTCCCTCTCCCAGCGGGAGAGGGTTAGGGTGAGGGAGAACGCGACGGACTTCCCAAACTCCAGCCACAGAGTTTTTTTGAAACTGCTCCAGGTGCTTTTTGCCGGCTCTCCGTTATCTCCGTTTGCTCCTGTTCAAAACTCCTGTTCAAAAAGCTTACGGAATAATTTTCGGCGGCAGTTCCTCGCCCCGACCGCGCGCTTCAAACCAATCACTCGCTGCCGGCAGAATCTTCCGCCAGTGCATCGTCTTCGCGCGCTCCCACGCCCCGTGACGGTAGCGTTGGTAACGGGCATCGTCACCGAGCAGGCTGACGATCTCATCCGCCAGCGCCGCGGGCGTTTCCTGTTTGGCGACGAGACCGGTCACATCGTACAGCGTTGATTCGCGCAAGCCCGCCACCGGATAAACCGCCGCCGGCGTGCCCATGCAGTTCGCCTCGATGACATTCAGTCCCCAACCTTCACGCAGCGAAGTGTGCAGGAGCAGATGCGACTCGCGCAGCAGCGCGTCCTTGTTCTCTTCCGACAAGAGCCCGGTGAAGCGCACGGAGTCGCCGAGTTGCAACACTTCCGCTTCACGTCGCAGCGCGGGCTCCTCCTCACCGCCGCCCACGACGGAGAGATGCGCCGCGATTCCGCGCCGCCGCAATTCCGCCAGCGTCTGGAGACAATGATTAACGCGCTTGTTCGGAGCGAGACAGCACACGACAGCGAGT
>SCTL01000788.1 GCA_004297495.1 Verrucomicrobiota bacterium | reverse complement strand
GCCGATGATACCACCGAGCATCATGGCCGAGAACGGGAACAGTCGCTCTCTGGCTGGGTGTTGCCGGATGATGAAGATGATCGTGCCGAGAGCAGCGAGCGCCAAGCAATACGGCAACAACCAAGGCGGGAGTCCAAGCGCTTTGGAAACGAACGCCTCGTCGTGCGGTTGCGGGTTGGATGGCAACCCGGTGAAACCGCGCAGCCATCGGCCGGCATTGAAGGCCAAGCTGGTGGCCAGCCACTCCATGGCGGTGACCGACGTCAGGTTGTGGCGTCGTGACAACCACAGCCAGAAAACTCCCACGATCATCAATGCAAGCCCAACGAGCGGGCCCGCCGCCGCAAGCAACCAATGCACGTTCTGTGTGATCTGTTGCGGCGTCCCGTGATAGCTGGTGCCGGCGTAGTGCGGTTTGGTTTTGAGACCAAAGCTCAGGCCTGCCAACCAATGCCCGCACTCATGAACCACGATAAAGCCGGGAAATAAAATAAACCCGCAAACGAAAGGAATGATGAGTTTCGTTTTCGCGTTCATCCCTGTTTGTTCAGCCCTGTATGACCCAGTCGTTACTTCGGCTTCAACTGCGGGAACAGGATCACGTCGCGGATGCTTTCCTGGCCGAGGAGCATCATGCACAGGCGGTCAATGCCGATGCCGATGCCGCCCGCCGGAGGCATGCCGTGTTCGAGCGCGACTAGGAAATCTTCGTCCAGCTTTTGTTGCTCGCCGCCGGCTTGGTGTTCCAGCGTGGTGCGTTGCGCGATGGGATCGTTCTGCTCGGTGTAGCCGGGCGCAATCTCCTGGCCGTTGATGCAGCACTCGAAGACCTCGACGGTCGTCGGGTCGTCGGGCGAAAGCTTGGCGAGCGGCACGAGTTCCTTGGGCAGATGGGTGACGAACGTCGGGTTGATGAGCGTCGGCTCGATGAATTTGGAGAACACGGCGTTCGTGACTTCAAAGTCTTCAAACTCCTTGCCGATTTCCGCGCCCATGTCGTGCGCTTTTTGACGGCGTTCGGCGGCAGAAATGGTGAACCAATCTGTGCCAGCTTTCTCTTTGATGAGATCGTTGTATTTCACGCGCCGCCACGGCAACTTCAAAATAATACGTTCCAATTCAGCTACTGCTTTAATTGCTTCTGCCATGTGTCCAAATTGGGCGAGTGGAGAATCGCTTAACACAACAACGCCGTCTTTTGGCTGTGCATTAACCAACGATTGAAGTTGTATGCCGACTTGCTGGAGCAAACCATTAACTTTGGATGCGTGAGTCCAAAAACCCCCACGATCTTTGTCCTCACCAATTTCATCGAACAAATCGTAGAGTGGTTGAAGAATTGATCGGATCCGATCTTCGCTTTGTTTTCTTGGTTCTCCTACAACACCCATTGGAATCAAGTAGGCATGAAATGAAGGAAGAATTTTCTGTTCGAGATTTTCGATGGCGGCTTTCAGATTTTGATTTGCTGCTCCAACATATTTTCCCCTTGGAACAATCAACGTGTCCAAAATGTTTTCTGCAACGGTTGTGATCAATTTTTCCACCGTTTCCATCATCGTCTCGTAATCGCCGAACGCCTGATACGCTTCGAGCATCGTGAATTCGGGATTGTGCCGGCGCGAGAGGCCTTCGTTGCGGAAGTTCTTGCCGATCTCGAACAGCTTATCAATGCCGCCCACGAGTAGGCGCTTGTGATAAAGCTCCAGCGCGATGCGCAGATAAAATTCGCAGCCGAGCGCGTTGTGAAAGGTCTTGAACGGTTGCGCCGCCGCGCCGCCGGGAATCGCCTGCATCGCGGGCGTCTCCACTTCCACGTAGCCGCGACTGTGAAAGAACGCGCGAATCTCATGCACGATGGCGCTGCGCTTGAGGAACACTTCCTTTACGTCGGGATTGCCGATGAGATCGAGGTAACGCTGGCGATAACGAATCTCCGTGTCCTCCAGCCCGTGCCACTTGGCCGGCGGCGGACGCAGCGCCTTGGCGAGGATGGTGAAAGATTCCAGCTTGATGCTCGGTTCGCCCGTCTTCGTGCGGAAGAGCGTGCCCGTCACGCCGATGAAATCGCCGAGATCGAGATGCGTGAAGATGTTCCATTGCTCGTCGCCGAGAACATTTTTCTGCGCGTAACACTGGATGCGCCCGCTCTGGTCGCGCACGTCAAGGAACATGGACTTGCCCATCTCGCGATGCGCGGTGATGCGGCCGGCGACGGAAACCTTCGTGCCCTCGGGCAGCGCGCCGGATTCAAAACCGGCGCGGGCGTCGTTGCACGCGCGGTCGGGCGTAAACTTGTTCTTGAACGGATCAATTCCCTTCGCGCGCAGGGCGGCGAGCTTGGCCTTGCGTTGTTCGATCAATGAATTCGTATCTTCGGCGGACATGCGGCGGGAAATAGAACACAAATTTGCCGTCCAAGTCCATTCGTATCACGGCGCGACGGCGCGACAAAAACGCTGCGCCCGCTTGACGCGCCGCGCCGGGCAGCGTTGATTGGTGCGCCGTGAATCCCTTGCCATCCAGACGAAGCGCCCTGCCGCTGGTCCTGCTGGCCGCCTCGCTCGTTTTGAGCGGTGCGCCGACGCGAGTTCGCGGCGCCGGCGTCACGCTCATCACCCACGGATTCAACAGCGACGTCACGAGCTGGATCATCCCGATGGCCGACGCGATGACGCGTTACCCCGGTTTTCCGGGAACGAACTCGAGTTGTTACGAAATCTCCATCACGCAGAACGGCCAGGGCCAATACGTGACCACGCAAACGTTTCTCGCCGGCACAAGCCCGCTGACGTCCGACTCCGGAGAAATCTTCATCAAGCTGGATTGGTCCACGCTTTCCAGCGGCAGCGTGTCCACCCTCCCGATCGCGAACGCGGCGGCGGCGGCTTTGCTTTCCACAAATCTGATTCCGGCGTTGGGCGGCCATGCGCTGGCGGAATTGCCGTTGCACCTCGCCGGCCACAGCCGCGGGGGATCGGTCGTCACGGAAATGACGCGCATTCTCGGCGCGCAAGGAATCTGGGTGGACCACGTCACCACGCTTGATCCGCATCCGGTGTCAGGGTTTGGCGATCCGGCGATGAAGAATTACGCGAACATTCTTTTCGCGGACAATTACTGGCAAAACCTGGGCGACGGTTTGTTCGTGCCGAACGGCCAGCCGATCACGGGCGCTTACAACCGGCAACTCACGAACCTCAACGGCGGTTATTCATCGTCGCACAGTGACGTGCATCTCTGGTATCACGGCACGATTGATTTCACGACGCCGCTCACGGTGGACGGCGCGACGATCTCGAACTCGGAACGCACGAACTGGTGGACCACTGCCGAGCAACGGGGAACGAACACCGGCTTTCGCTACACGCTCATCGGTGGCGGCGATCGCTTGAGCAGCGCGCAACCCGGCGGCGCGGGCCTGGGCCGCATCAGCGACGGCTACCGGGACTTGAGCGTCAGCACGCCGACGAACCGGATCGCTCTGCCCACCAACAACGCCGCGTGGCCAAACGCAATCCGCCTGAATCTCGGCGCGACAAACACGCCAGCGGGCGCGGCGATTCCATTTTCGCTGTACCACCAATCCGGCTCGAACCAGACCGCGTCGGTGGACTTGCGGCTGTTCCTGGACGCGGACCTCAACCCGTATGACACCAACGAAATTCAAGTGCTGCAAACCGCGCTCGCCGGCACGGGCACGAACACGGTCGCTTCCACGAACGGCAGCTTTCAACCCGATCCGGCGGTCGTGTCGCCGGGAATTTACCGAGTGTTCGCGCGCCTCACTGACGGCACTCGCACTCGCTATCTCTACGCGCCCGGCTCGCTGACGCTGACCGCAAGCACGCTGCCGCCCCGGCTCACGGCGTTGGGTGTGACCGACTCTCAATTCAACCTGCTGGTGCACGGATACGTCGGCCAACGCATCGTGATGGAAGCCTCGACGAATCTCCTGAGCTGGACTTCAATCACCACCAACACTCTTTCTACCGGAAGCCTGCAAGTCTCGGATGCTCTCGTCGCGGGCCAAACGCGACGATTTTATCGCGGAGTCTTGAAACCCTGAGCCGCCGATTCTCTGGAGCGTGACGATGATCGCCGTGCAACGGCGGCAACGTCTTCAGCGTTGATGAATTGGTGGCGCAGCTTCCCAGGATGGGCGTGCTCCAATCCTGGCGACAACGAGTTCAAACGATTCGTGGACTTCTTCAACCCGAGGGACGACACTAAGAGTGTTCCCGCCTGACGAGCCGGTTCAAAAATTTGTTTCCGACGAAAAGTTTTATGAGCAAAGCACCTGAAGCCATCACGCCTGCGGCCCATCCGCCCGCAACCAGCGAAACCGAGCAGCAGCGATTCGAGCGTGTCCTGTTGCGCCCGCAATTCAAGCCGCTGAAAGGTGTGTTCGACAACCTCCGCACCGCCGTCCCGCTCATGCACGCGGCCATCCTCACCACGAATTCATACCAGTTGTTTCTCGGCAAGGTGGGCTATCGCGTCGTGGTCGTGAAACAGATTCACGAGAGCGATTGCTACTCCCGGCTCGGCCCCAAAGGCGGCATTCGCGCCGTGCTGCCGGTCCACGACATCGCCACCTACAGCACCCTGGTCACGCTCGTGAACTACGATTCCACCGTGACCACCACCGAGAATTCCCTTGCGTACTACGACGAGCAACTGCGCGAGTTCAAAATCCAGTTGATGAACCGGTCGGGAAACGCCGGGTGAATTGGCGGCGAGCCAATCTCCAGCGAGCGCAGGCATTTTTGCAGGCTTTCCTTGAACGTCCGCCCGATGGCCATGGCTTCGCCGACGCTTTTCATCTGCGCGGTGAGCGTGGGGTCCGCTTGCGGGAATTTCTCGAAGGCGAAGCGCGTCCCACAATGGCGGGATTGGTGACGACGTAATCAATGCTCGGCTCGAAGCTCGCGGGAGTTTCGCGCGTGATGTCGTTCTTGAGTTCGTCGAGCAGGTAGCCGACGGCGAGTTTGGCAGCAGGAGCGCGGCGTTCACGCCGCTTCACCGTTCGCATAAACAGAACGCTCGAAATTCTTCAGTATCTCCCTACTATCGAGCGTTGAAGCGGCATGAATGCCGCGCTCCTTTGCGCAATGGAATCGTCGAAACCAATTCCCCGC
>SCTL01000787.1 GCA_004297495.1 Verrucomicrobiota bacterium | reverse complement strand
GTCAGGATGGAAAGCCGGAACCACGGGTCGGTTTTCCATCCTGACTTTTCCCCTTCCCGACCCATGCCCAAACTTGTTTTCGACATCGAGACCTCCGCGCAACCGCTGGAAAACTTTGACGAGGTCCAGCGGGAATATCTCCTGCGCGAGGCGGAAAAAATTCCCGACGAAGCCGCCAAGGCCGCCAAGCGCGAGGAACTCGCCCGCATGTTCGCGCTCTGGCCCTTCACGGCGCAGGTCGTGTGCATCGCCATGCTAAACGCCGAATCGCAGCGCGGCCAGGTGCTGTTTCTCGCGGAGGATTACGAGGAGGACGCCGAAGCCGGCCCGGTCGAGTTCGTGCCGTGCGCGGATGAAACCGAATTGCTCACCGCGTTTTGGGACGTGGTCAAGCACTACGACGAGATCGTGACCTTCAACGGCCGCGGCTTCGACGTGCCTTTTCTTTATCTGCGCTCCGCCGCGCTCAACGTGCCGATCTCGAAAAGGAACTGGCTTGGCTACCGTTACGCCACCGAGCCGCACTGCGATCTGGCCGAGCAATTCACCTTCTACGGCGTGAGCGGACGCGAAGGCGCGGCGCGGAAGTTCAATCTGGATTTTTATTGCAAGGCGTTCGGCATTGATTCGCCCAAGGCGCACGGCGTGACCGGCATGGACGTGACCACGCTGATGAGCGCGGGCAAGTTCCGCGAGATCGCCGAATACTGTCTGCGCGACGTGCGCGCGACGGTGGAGCTTTACCGCGTGTGGAAGGAACGGCTGGCGGGGATCAAATGATTTACGATTTACGATTTACGATTTACGATTCTGTCGGCACATGTGAGCCGCTGGCGGGATGATGAATCCTGCCGGAAAAAATCTCGTCTGTTTCGCGCTGGAGGATGAAGCGCGGGCGTTTCGTAAACTCGCGGCTGGACGCAACGACGTGGATATTCTCCTCACCGGCATCGGCCAGAAGAGCGCCGAACGGGCGGTGCGCGAATACTTGCGCGCGAATTCCCCCAAACAGGTTTTCACCTGTGGCTTCGCGGGCGGGCTGGATTCGCAGTTGCAAATCGGCGACGTGGTTTTTCTCACCGTGGACTGGCTGCTGGACAAGCAACTCGTCCAGGCCGGCGCAAAGCCGGGCAGTTTTTATTGCGCGCCGCGCGTGGCGGTGACGGCGCTGGAGAAGTCACGCCTGCGCGAGCAAACGGGGGCGAGCGCCGTGGAGATGGAATCCGTGGCGATCCACACCGTTTGCATTGAACTGGGATTTTTCTGCGCCACGGTGCGCGTGATTTCGGATACGGTGCACGAGGACATGCCGCTGGATTTCAACGCGCTCGCGAATCCGGATCAGAGTTTGAGTTACGGCAAGCTGGCGCTCGCCATCGCGAAGTCGCCGGGGAAAATTCCCGCGCTGCTGCGGTTGCAACGAAACTGCAAGTTTGCCGCCGAACGGCTCGCGAACGTGCTACTCAAGGTGATTGAGGCGGATTTGCCGCCGCTGGAGCATTGACTGCCGCGCCGGATGGTTTTTCTTTCGCCTTCTCGCTGTAGCTCACCAGCGCCGCGCCGCAAACGATCAGCGCCACGCCGGCCCAGCGCAACGCCGACACTTCTTCCTTCAAAATCATTTTCGCCGAGATTGCCGTGATGACGAAACCGAGTGAAGTCAGCGGCCAGATCAAACTCACGTCGCGTTGCGAGAGCAGATAGAGCAGCGCGCCGAAGAACGCAGCCTCCAACGCCACGCCGAGCAGGATACTGCCGTTCGTTGCGCCTTTGGCGATGATGCGGCCGATTTCGCGCGCGGAGATTTTTTCCACTTCGCCGATCTGCTTGAGGCCCTTGCTGAGAAAGACCACGCCCACGGCTTCCACGCACAGGGCGAAAATCAGGATGGTAAGAATTTTGGTCATGGGTGTCGTTGCGGGGAGGGGAACATTCAACATTCAACATTCAACGCCCAACCCCGAACGGCTTGCGCTCGCGCTCGCGGCGCGGACTTGAACGTTGGGCGTTGAAGGTTGAATGTTGAATGTTTCATTTCGCAATGCGCGTGGCCGGCGATCGGCGATCTTACAAATCCTGGTAACGGATGAGTTGGATGCCCGCGACGTTCACGAGCGCCTTCACGCGCGGGCTGACCAGCACATCAAATTCATTCTTAAACTCGTCAAGCGAGGGATGCGAGTAAAGCTCCGAATCGCCGGGCGGCAGAATGGCGAGCAGCTTTGAGACGTAGGCTTCGTCCACCACCGCATTTTGCAGAAGCCCGAACACTCGCTCGGTGTGCTTGATTTGCTTTCCGCGAAGTCGTGATTGCGCGAGCCAGGAAAGAATAAAGTAAATCGCTGCGTGCGAGGCTCGATAAAGCCGGCGGCCCTGTGCGAGCGGCACGTCCATCCAGAACGGCTCACGCGTGAGGCGCAAATGCCGGATGCCGAGTTGTTCCGCGTCTTCCATCAGGATGCCGAACACGACGGGATGCAGGTGCAAGTGCAAATGGCCGTTCACGTGGTCGAGCGTGAGTCCGGTGGCGCGGAAGCGGGCGAACTGTTCGTGAATCTCGGCGCGCAATTGCTCGCGTAGACTGCGATTGAAAAAGTATTCCATTCCGACAGCGACGGGATTGTTACTGAACTCGCCTTGCGCGTTCACCAGCCCAGGGATTTTCTCCGGCGGCAAGGCGGAGTGGCCACAGAGCAGCGCGAGGTGCAGGCCGACGCCGAGCTTGGGATTCTCTTTTGCGAGCGCAACCGCTTCGGCGTAGTCGGGTTCATTCACCATCAGGCTCGCGGTGGTGAGAATGCCTTCGCGATGTGCGCGGATGACGGCGGCGTTAATGGAGCGCGAGCGCCCGAAGTCGTCGGCGTTGACGATGAGGCGACGCAGAGGGCGAGACGGCGAGACGGCGAGACGGCGAGACGGTGAAGTCGCCGTTTCGCCGTTTCGCCGTTTCGCCGCTTCGGCCACAGACTCAGGGCGTGCCATAGTTGGGCGAGGTCGCGCCGACGGCGAAGCGCAGCCAGGAGCGGGCGATGAGCGCGAGCTTGTGCGGCTTGCTCAGGCGTGTGGGGCGCGGGCCGAAGACGTCGTAGTTTTGCCGTTCGAGTTTGCAGAGCAAGCGCCAATAGACCGAGCCCATCAATTCGGCGGCGACCATTGAGCGGCGGTCTTCGGCGGGCAAAACTTCGCGGGCGAGCCGGTAACAATCCCGCGCCCGATCGGCCACGACGGCGGCCAACTTCGCATAGCGGTCGGAGAATTCGCTTTGCAGAATTTCCTTTTCGCTCAACCCGCAACGCGCCAGTTCGTCCAGCGGCAGATAGATGCGGCCGCGCGCGGCGTCGGTGCGGACATCGCGAAGAATGTTGGTGAGTTGGAGCGCCCGACCGAGCGCGATGGCGTAGTCGCGACATTGCGGATTCGTGTAGCCGAAGATTTCAATGCTCAAGAGTCCGACGACCGACGCAACGCGATAACAGTAGAGTTCGAGCTGCTCCCAGTTTTCGTAACGCAATTTTTCAAGGTCCATTTCGCAACCCTTGATGAGTTCGTCGAACAACTCGAAGCGCAGGCCGAACTGTTTGATGACCGGCTGCAATTCCTGATTCACGGCAAACTGGGGTTGCCCGCCTGCGCAGGCGCGGCGAATATCTTCCCGCCAGGCGGCGAGACCTTCACGGCGTTTCTCCACGGGAACGGAATCTTCATCGGCCACGTCGTCCACTTCGCGGCAGAAGGCGTAGAGGGCGGACATGGCGTCGCGCTTCTCGCGCGGGAGCAGGATGAACGCGAGCGCGAGGTTCGAGGCGCTTTTGCGGGTGATGGCCCGGCTCTGTTCCATGTTCAACCGGAGTGGGATTGGCCGTTGGATGACGATTCGTCGGGAGGAGAGGCCGAGCGCGGCGGCGGCAGTCCGCCGGTATCGGCAAGCGTGGGGTTGCGGGGCCGATGTCGCCGGCGCCGGCGTTCTTGCTGCTGCTCGCGTTGATGTTGCTCGCGTTGCTTGATCATGCGCGCGAGTTCCTCCTTGGCCGAGGCGGCCTGGTTGAGGAAGGAGGAATTGCTGCGGCGATGGTAGTTGGGTTTGTGTTTGCGCCGTTTGCGGATGAACGCCGCCCAGAGGAACGCGCCGAGGATGATGACGACGATGGCGCTGAGGATGATGATGCGCTCGCGGGCCGCGGGGCTGAGCGCTCCGATTTCCGGCAACGGTTCCTCGGCGTCGTCGAAAATCGAACTGAAAAAGTAAAACGGTCTCATGACTTGGCGTCCGCGGCGTTGGTGGCGGTGACGGTGGTGTCTATGTCGGCGAAGTTGAGGCGCTGCATCCGGTAGCGGAGGGCGTGGCGGCTGAGCTTGAGCTGCTCGGCGGTGCGGGTGAGGCTGCCGTGGTTTTGCGCGAGGGTGTCGGAAATCAATTCGCGCTCGAACTGCGCCACGAGTTCATCGAGCGTGCCGTCGCCGACGGCGGGCCGGGGCGTCTCGGCTTTGTGCAGGCGCGACTCGACCGAGAAATCCGGGAGGCTGCCGGCCTGGACTTCGTTGCCCGTATCCAGAATGAGCGCGCGCTCGACGACGTTGCGGAGTTCGCGGACGTTGCCGGGCCATTGATGGGCGAGCAATTGCTGGCGCGCGGCGCGGGAAAAACCTTTTACGGCGCGGCCCATGACCATGTTGAAGTGATGGAGGAAATGTTCCGCGAGCAGCAGGACGTCTTCGCCGCGTTCGCGCAATGGCGGCAGGCGGAACTGGACGACGTTCAAGCGATGGAACAAATCTTCGCGGAATTGATCCTCGGCAATGGCTTTGACGATGTCGCGATTCGTGGCGGCAACGAGGCGGACGTTGACGCGCAATTCCTGCGTGCCGCCGACGCGTGTGAAGGAACCGTCTTCGAGAAAGCGCAGGAGCTTGGCCTGCAGCGGGCGGCTCATGTCGG
>SCTL01000786.1 GCA_004297495.1 Verrucomicrobiota bacterium | reverse complement strand
TTTTGAAAACTGCGTCAGTGCCGCCACGCGAATTAAGTTTGAGACTGAAGGCATTTTGCTGCGGCAACTCATCGCCGATCCGACACTCAAGGGAATTTCCGCCGTCATCTTCGACGAATTTCACGAGCGCCATCTGTATGGCGACATCACGCTCGCCCGCGCGCTGGACATTCAGGAGCAACACCGCCCCGACCTGCTCATCATCGTCATGTCCGCGACGCTGAACGCGGGCGAACTGGAAAATTATTTGAGCGAAGTCCGACCGACCCCTCACCCCGACCCTCTCCCCATCGGATGGGGAGAGGGTGGCCGCAGGCCGGGTGAGGGGCTTGCCTGCGCCGTCCTCCGCTCCGAAGGCCGCACGTTTCCGGTGGACATCGAATATCTCCCGCGCCGCCTCGGAACGAATCCGCCACCGCCGTGGGAACTCGCGGCGGACGCTTTCAGTCAGTTCATCAACTCCGGCGGACGCGGCGACGTGCTCGTGTTCATGCCCGGCGGCTTTGAGATTTCTCAAACCATTCAAGCCATCCGCAACGTCTCCGAATCGCGCGGCTATCTCGTGCTGCCGTTGCACGGCGAACTTTCCCCGCGTGATCAGGATGCCGCCGTCGCGCGTTACGAACAACCGAAAGTTGTCGTCGCCACGAACGTAGCCGAGACAAGCATCACGATTGACGGCGTGCGGCTGGTGATTGATTCCGGCCTCGCGCGCATCGCGCGCTACGATGCGAACCGCGGCATCAACACGCTGCTCGTCGAAAAAATTTCCCAAGCCAGCAGCGACCAGCGCGCCGGACGCGCGGGCCGCACCGCGCCAGGCGTGTGCATGAGATTGTGGTCGCAGCCGGAACACGACGAGCGCGCGCCGCAGGAATTGCCCGAGATCAAGCGACTCGATCTCTCGGAAGTCGTGCTCACGCTCAAAGCGGCGGGCGTGGAGGATTTGCGCGCCTTCCGCTGGCTGGAGAAGCCCGACGAAATTTCGCTCACGCACGCGGAGGAACTGCTTACCGATCTCGGCGCGCTGGATCACATGAGTCGCATCAGTCCCGTCGGTCGCAAAATGCTCTCCTTCCCCGTGCATCCGCGTTACTCGCGCATGTTGCTGGCGGCGCAGGAATACGGCTGTGTGCAGCAGGCGTGCCTCGTCGCCGCGCTCACGCAGGGGCGCGACCTGCTTCTGCGCGGCGGTGGCAAGGACGTGCAGAACGACCGTGAAGATTTGCTTGGCGAGAAAGCGAGTTCGGATTTCTGGATTCTGATGCGCGCCTGGACGTTCGCGCAGAACAATCAGTTCCGCCTCGACGCTTGCCGGCGACTCGGCATTCATGCCGTGACGGCGCGACAAGTCGGCCCGCTTTTCGAGCAGTTCCTTCGCATCGCCAAGGACGAAGGACTGGACACCACGCCGCGTGAGATCAAAGACGAGGCGTTGCAGAAATGCATCCTCATCGGCTTCAGCGACCGCGTGGCACGGAGGCTCGATCAAGGCACGCTCCGCTGTGAACTCGTCCACGGACGGCGCGGCGTGCTCGCGCGCGAAAGCGTGGTGCAAAAACCGCCGCTGTTCGTCGCCGCCGAAATCCGCGAAGTCGGCGGGCGCGACAACGAAGTGAACACGATTCTCTCGCTCGCCACCGCCATTGAAGTGGACTGGCTGCGCGAACTTTTTCCCGCGGACATCAAGACCGAAGTCCACGTGCAATGGGATTCACAAGCCAAGCGTGCCGTGGCCGCCGAGTTGCAGCGCTTCCGCGATCTTGCGCTCGCCGCCAAGCGTGTTGATCCGCCGCCCGCCGACGCCGCAGCGCGATTGCTGGCGGATGAAGTCATCGCCGGCCGGTTGCCGTTGCCGAATTGGGACATCACCGTTGAGCAATGGCTACTGCGGCTGAAATTGCTCTGCCAGCATTGCGCGGAGTTGCAGTTGCCGCCTATCACCGACGACGACAAGAAAGCGATCATCGAGCAGCTTTGCCACGGCGCGGTGAGTTACAAGGACGTGAAGGACCGCGAAGTGAAGCCGGTCGTAATATCCTGGCTCTCGCACGCACAGCGCGCGTTGCTGGACAAACACGCGCCGGAGCGGCTGACTCTCTCGAACGGTCGGACGCCGAAGGTTAACTACGAGGAAGGCCGCGCGCCGTTCATCTCGATGCGCATTCAGGAACTTTACGACGTGACGCAAACGCCGAAGATCGCGATGGGGCGCGTGATGGTGGCGGTGCATATTCTCACGCCGGGCATGAAGCCGATTCAGGTCACGTCCGATCTCGCCAACTTCTGGCGCGAGCATTATCCCAAGATCAAATCCGAGTTGCAGCGGAAGTATCCGAAGCACGAATGGCGTTGAGCTGATTCTGCTGCGCGCAATGCGCGTCAGGATCAAAGTTCTTCCACGCGATAAAAGCGAGATGAACTATTTGTGGCCGACGAATCCAACACTGGAAGCGCGCCCGTCACCGGCGCATTGGTCAGGAGCGGCGACCAGTTTACCAAGTTTGTCGAAATGCGAACGATGACCGACCCGTGGCTGGTCAGGCCGCCAATCTGGAAACTAAACCCGCCCGGGAGTTTTTGCGGCGCGGACAGCGTGAGGCTGCGCGCGGCGGCGGCGAATTCAAATGGACCGAGGTCGGGACGAGCGCCGTTGAATGGAAAGCCTACGTCCACCCCGCGATCAATCAAATCACTGCCGGCGACGAGTCGCGCAAAATTCGCTGGCAAGCTGCCATCGGCACCGCGGCCAGACTTGGCAGTGGCCTCGGTCAAATCGCCGTAATCAGCGGCGCTCGCGGTGAGTGAAGCGGCGGTGAAATTCCAACTGTTGCTAACTTGAATGGTGCTGCTGTTGGTCGCCGCGTTCTTGGTGATGCCGGCAAACCCGACGCAGTTCTTCATCTCGTGACTCTCGGCAATGTCGTTGTTCAGCGCGTAATTGTAGTTGTTGGAAAACGAGAGGCAGTTGAAAACCATCAGGCCCGCCTGATTGTCGTTTTGATGAAACGCCTTGCCCGCGCTCGTGCCGCCGTAGCGATTGTTGAACGCGATGCAGCGATAGAACAGGTGGTGGCCCGCGTAATTGCTATCGCCGCCCATCTTGAATCCGCCGGCGTTGCCCGCCTGGTTGGTGCTGAAGCTGGCCGGGTCGCCGTTGTGCCAGGTCCAGCAGTCTTCGAGAATGATTTGATACGCGGCTTTGTAGAGATCCCAGCCGTCGTCGGAATTCTCCCACGAGCGACAGCCGCGAAAGACGTTGCCTTCGCCCGGATGCAGTTTGCAGGCGAAGCCGTCCGCGTTGCCACCGCTGGCGCGCGGGTCGTAATTCAGATATGAGTCGCAGTTTAGGACGAGATTGGAACAGGCGCGATCGGGAAAATCCGGATCGCTGTCACCAAAGCCGATCTGCAATCCGGAGTCGCGGCAATGATGGAAGGCGCATTGTTCGATGATGTTGTCGCTGCCCTCGATCTTCATGGCGTTGTCGCCGGCGCGATAGATTTCGAGTCCCTTGAAGTGCCACCAATTGCCATTGGACGTGACGAGGAACGCGCGGTTGGCTGGATCGTCCGCCTGCGCAGAAAAATCGAGAGTCGGATGCTCGTTGGTGTAGGCCCAAAGTCGAATCAGGTTTCCTGCCGCGCCGGAGTTCGTGATGCGGATCGTGTTGGTGTAATAGAACGTCCCGCCTCGGACCAAAATGAAATCCCCCGCGGCTGCCAACGCCGTGGCTTTGGAAATGTTGTAAAACGGCGCGGCGAGCGTGCCGGGGTTCGAGTCCACGCCATTCGTCGCGACATAATACGTCGCGCCACAGAGAGGCATGGTTAAAATCAGTAACGCGCATCCTGCGAGCGCGAGTCCGCGCGGGTCTGAAGATTTCAATTTCATTGTTCCCACACGCGATAGAATTTCGTCGCCGAGGCTGGGGCGTTGGAGTCGGTGAATTGCCAGGCGCCGCTCGTCGCGGGGTTGGTGAAAATGCCCGTCCAACTGCTCAGATTGCTGGACGCCAGCACCACAACTTCGCCGTGCGAGGTCAGGCCGCTGACAGTCAATTGAAAAAGCCCGTTGGTCCAGCGGGGCGAGGAAAGCGTGATTGGTCCTTGCGCTGAACCGACGGAGTATTCAAACGCGCCCAAGTCCGGCCCGCTTCCGCTAAAAGGCAGCCCGACATTCACCGCGCGATCAATCAAGTCGCTGCCGGCGGCGAGGCGGAAAAGATTTCCGGTGGCGAGCGAGAAGTCGGTGGCGCGCGCGTTGGTCGCCGCCGAAGTGTCGAGGCTGGCGAAGTCCGCCGCCGTCACGGTGAAACCCTGCCAACTGTTTGTCTTCTGCACTGTGGTGGGATCGAGGTTGAACAGCGTGCCGACGAACGACGCGTTGTTGACCATCAGATTGTAAGTGCCGTTTGACGGCGTCTGATAGAAAGAAAAATTCGCCGCGTTGTTGCTGTAGCCCGTGCAGTTCACGACGACATGACCACCGTGGGAATTATTGTGATCGAATCCTTTGGCGCGGTTGCCGAAGGTGACGCAGTTGGTGACGTAATGCGTGGCGGAGGTGGATTCGCCGCCGAGTTTGAAGCCGTTGCCATTGCCGCTCCACGTGCCCGTGTAACCCCAAAGATTGTAGCCGTTGGCGAACGACCAACATTCCTGAAACACAATGGAATTGGTCACGTTGTCGTAGCAATCCCAGCCGTCATCCGAGTTGTTCCACGCGCGGCAACCGCGAAACACATTCCCCGGCCCGCAACCGGTTTTCGCGCCGAAGCCGTCGCCATTGTTGCCGTCGCCGCCGCCGTAGTTTCGGTAGGAGTCGCAGTTCAAGATCAGCGCGTTGGTCGCCCGGATCGAAGTGCTGCCAAAAATAAAACCGTCGTTGCCGCAATCATGCACGGTGCAGCCCTCGATGATCGTCCCGAAGCCCGCGATCAGGATGCCACTGTCCGGCGCGTTCTTCACCTCGATGCCCTTGATGTGCCAATAGTCCTTGCGCGAATCGAGCGCCTTGGTCGTGCCCGCGGGCATCGTCGCAAAATCCCAGACGGGAAATTCGCCAGGATAGGCCCACAGCTTGACGGGATTTCCCGCGGCGCCGGTCTTCGAGGGTTTGACCTGTGCGCTGAAAGCGTAATTGCCGCCGCGAACATAAATCGTGTCGCCGGCGGCGAGACCGGAGAGCGTCACGGCCTTTTGCGGGGTGAGAAACGGGGCGTTTGACGAAGTGCCGGCGTTCGAATCACTGCCGTAAGTTGCCACCCAATAAGTCGCCGCTGGCGATGAACACGCGGCCAGAAAACAAAACCAGACGCCGAGAAATTCACGATGAATCGTTGAACGCAACATAGAGTGATTGGGCGAATCGTAACACGGCAACCGGCGGCGTCAGGGAAAAGTCTTTGCAAGGTGCCATGAAAAAGCGGCACTAGCCGCACAATGCGGCGGCTGGCGTGAGATCGGAGCGAACTGACTACTTCCTCGTGGCCGCCTTGCGCGAGGCGGAGGATTCCCAGTGCGCGAAGCGATCCTTCGGCAAGCGCGCGTTCTCCGGGTAAATCAAATAGACTGTGTTCTTCGAGTAAGCCCACGCATCCATCAGTCGTTCGCGCGAAAATGTTTTCCGGACGTGGATGCTTGTGCCCGGGTCGTTGATCACCGGGTCGCCGTTTTCGGTGAAGCCGACGCAAACCACGAGATGACCGTTCGGCCCTCGGCCGACGCCGCGCAGCCGGTCATAGCAAAGTGAAAGCCCGACCGGAATTCCTCGCGCCACGAAATCCTCCAACTCCGCCACATCGCTCAAGCGCGTCGCGTATGCGCGCAGACCGCGAAACGATCCGGCGTAAGCCGTGTTGAAAACCCAGTTGCCTGTGCCGTGCCAGTTCGCATCGAACACGCCCTTCGCGACTTCGGGAACATCGCGGTCCAGTTCACCACGTTTCAGTCTCTCGGACCAGAAGGCCAGCAGCATCGAGACCGTCGTCGGACTGCACCACACGCCGCCGCCTTCGTAAGCCATCTGCGAGCGCTCGGGAACTTCGATGGTCTTCCCCCACGCCGCGCGATTCGGCGGCAGCGGCTCGCGCAGCGCCGAACTGTCCAGCAACGACGCGCTCAGAAATTTCAACTTCGGCTTGAGCTTCCCGTCGCCGCCGAGCGTGATGCGCAATAGCAGCCGCCCGGCTGGCTGCTTCAACACGAGCGTGTCCGTCTGCACGTCGCCGTCGTCATCCTTTTGCTTCAACACACTTTCACGCGGATGCCGCGACGGATCGGCGGACCACAGGCCCATCGTGTAAAACCTTGTCGAGTGATTCGTGTAAACCGCCCGCGCTTCCAGTTTCAAATAAGTTCCCGCCGGCGCGTCGGCGTTCCAGGACAGGATGATCTCATCCCACGGAATGCCCGCGCGGATTTCCGGTGATGTGAGCACGACTTCGTTCGTTTGTTCACCCGCGCTCTTCTTGAAACTGGAAAAAGTTTTGAACCCGATGAATTGCGCGCCGCGAAAATCATTGGTGACAGCGGAGGCGGCGAGCGTGAAGAGAAAAACTCCGGCCATGACGGCGCGGAAACAGATTGCGGCCAACTGGTTCATGTCTGGAGTCTGGCACCGCGGCGAGCTGCCTACCAGTCGAATTCAATTCAATGCCGATGACCGAATGCCAGCGCCCAAGTCCAGACAATCAGCGCCGCGAATCCCGCCAGCGACAGCAGATTGGCCGACGGGCTTTCCACGATCTTCGCGGCGAGTGCAAGCATTGCGCCGAGAATCAGTCCGCTGACGAAGCCACCGAAGTGCGCAACGACGTCTGAATTCTCCGACACGCCGAGCAACAGAAACATCATCAACCCTCCCACCACGCCGCCGATGGCGAGCCGCAACGCGTGCCGGCTTTGTTTCAACCACGCGACGGATTGCGCCGCCAGCAACCCGAGCGCGCCCATCACCACGCCGGACGCGCCGAGACTTTGATGCGCGTTCCCGTTCACCGCCCACGACGCGAGATTGCCGCCCACGCCGGCGAGAAACGCGGCCAGCAGTCCCGTTCCCGTGCCATACCGGCCGAGCGCGAGTCCGAGCAGGAGAAAACCGAAAACCGTGTTGGTCGCCAGATGCGGCAGGTCAGCATGAAGTTGCGTGGCGGTGAACAATCGCCACCACTCACCCTGCCCGACTCGCTGGCCATTCATAATTCCGACTTCGCGCAAACTTTGGCGCGATTCATCCAGCCAGAACAAAGCCACCGTCAGTGAAATCCACGCGAGCGCAGCCCAATCGAAAACCACGCGGGCCTTGAAAAATTTCCTCCGCCACGGCCAGCGCAGGTTTTCGAGGCGATATTGTTTCAACACGGCGATGGCCGCCGGCGCATCGCTGGGCGAGACGAGCAACAGCCAGTTTCCCGTCGCGTCCTGCCCGATGGAGTGTTCGATGCCCTGACTCGCGAGCACGAGACTCCAATCCATCGCCTGCCGCTGCGAGCGGGCGCGGATGGTGCCGCTTTCGGCAATGGCGGGGTCGGCATTCTGCATGGTCGCGCGGGAATGTCGCAGGCTGGACAGATTTGTCCAGCAAGGGCACATCCACGCGAGAGATTGCTCGTTTTGGGTTAAGTTTCCGTTGGGCCAAGCCAGTTTTGAAAACGGATGGCGCTTGGAACCGGGATTGCTCTTTATCGGGTTGAAGGCTAAGTATCCGCGACCACGGAACAGGCTTTGCAACAAACGTGGCCGCTTTGCGTATGTTGAAGATGATTCAACCCAACTGCCGCGTGCAGTTCGCCGCGGAGGACATCGAGTTCATCCTCTCGGTGCTCGGCCCGCGCCTCGGCACGGCGGAAGGTCTGGTGAAACTGCTCGCCGACGAGGAATCGCGCGACTTGATCCTCGACGACGAGGAACTCTTCCGCGCGCTGCTCGAACGCCGCGGTTGTCTGCGCGTCTCCACTCACTTCTATTTTTACGTGTTGGTGCGTCACGTTTTTCTGCGCTCGGAAATCAAGGACCGCACCGTGGCGGATTACGTGGCCGAAGTGCTCGCCGAATTCGCCCGCGCCGAACGCGCCCGCTGCGTCGTGCCCGGACAGACGAACCCGCTGGATTATTTCTTCGAGATGCTCGCCGCGCTCCAGACCGCCGATGACCGGATGCAATTCCAGATTCGCGCGCACATCGGCAACTACTCGCTGTTTCTTTCCGGCGTGTTTCCCGAGCGCATTCGCTTCCGTGCGGAACGGAAAGGTTTTCCTGATTTGAAATACTACGAGTCACTTGGCCGTTCGCAGTACCGCGCGGCGGGCGATCACAAACTGGCGCAACGCTATGAACTCACGGAAATCTTTCACACGCTGTCCGAGCGATTCGAGACGACGCGCCTGGCGCTCAATGATATTTCCGAACGCGTCTTCTCGCTGGGCGACGGCGGGGAGGCGATGGAGCGATTACTGATCGCGAAGCCGGCGGAGTAGGAGCGCCGATCTCCGGATCGGCCCGTTGGAGTTCACGCTTTAGCGTGTCCGGACAAGCTAAAGCTTGAACTCCAACCTAGTCGAGCAACCCAAGCTTCTCGACCGCCGCCCGCGACTTCGCCGGCTCCGTCTGCAAAATCACCTGCCAGCCGCGCGCGGCGCCGGCGGCCACGTTGTCGGCACGATCATCGAGATAAAGGATTTCTGCGCCGCGTTTGCCGGACATTTCTTCCAGCGCCACGTAAATCTTTTCCGCCGGCTTCATCGCGCCGACTTCGTGGCTGAAAATGTAGCCGTCGAAATCCGCGAAGAACGGGAAGGCGCGGCGGATGTGTTCCACCGCGAGATCATTCGTGTTCGAGAAAATGTAAGTCGGCACACCCCTTCGCCGCAGGGCGGCATGCAGCGCGATCATCTCCGGCATGGCCGTGAAGATGTCGGCGAAGACTTGCGCAAATTCCGCCAGACTCCCGCGATAGCCCGTGCCCTGGCAGACGACTTCGTAAAACTCCTGCCGCGACATCTGCCCGGTTTCATAGCGATGGAGCAACGGCGTTTGATCGAGAAAACTTTTCACCTCGGCGGCAGAGACGCTCGCCTTGGCCGCAATACGCGGCGCGGCAATCGAATAATCAAAATCCAGGAGAACTTTGCCGAGATCGAAGACGACGATGCTTGGGATCATGAAGAAAGCTCCAAATTCCAAGCTCCAAGCTCCAGAGAAACACCAAGAACCAAGCTCCAAATTGACGGTCGGACGTGTCGCGGCTTGGAGATTGGAGCTTGAGATTTGGAGCTTCTCTGGAGCTTGGAGCTTGGTGCTTGGAGCTTCACATTTCTCTCCGCCCTTCGAGCGCGCGGCTCAAGGTGAGTTCGTCCGCAAATTCCAATCCACTCCCCGCCGGCAGACCGTAGGCGATGCGGGAAATCTTCAGCCCCGCGCGCGTCAGACGCTTCGCGAGATAGTGGCTCGTGGCGTCGCCTTCCACGTCCGTGCTGAGCGCGATGATGATTTCCTTGATCGGCTCGCCCGTCAACCGCTTCTCCAGTTCGGCGATGCGCAAATCTTCCGGCTCAACGCCATCGAGCGGGGAAATCTTTCCACCAAGCACGTGAAACTTGCCGCGAAACGTGCCGGATTTTTCAATGCTGAGAATGTCCACGGCGCGTTCGACGATGCAGACTAACGAGCCGTCACGCCGGGAGTCTTCGCAGATCGAGCAGGGAGATTTCTCTGTCAGCGCGCCGCAGGTCGTGCAGAACTGAATCTTTTCGCGGGCATGAACAATCGCGTTGGCCAGATGCTTCACCGTCTCCGCCTCGGTCTGCACCAGATGCAATGCGATGCGTTCCGCCGAGCGCGGCCCGACGCCTGGCAGCTTGGCGAGCGCAGCGATCAAGGAAGTGATGGAGTCCGGTAGCACGTAAGTTACAAGTTGAAGGTTGAAAGTTGCAGGTGGGAGCGCAGGCCAACTTGCAACCTGCAACCTTCAACCTGCAACCGCTGATCACCCAAACCCCGGCAGGCTCAGGCCCGCCGTGACCTTGCCCATCTCGGCGTTGGAAATCTCCTTCGCCTGTGCGAGCGCTTGATTCGTGGCCGTGACAATCATGTCCTCCAGCAATTGCGCGTCGCCCGGATTCAACGCCTGCGG
>SCTL01000785.1 GCA_004297495.1 Verrucomicrobiota bacterium | reverse complement strand
CCACACGTATCATTTCACGGAGTCGGTGCAGTTCTGCGGGCAGGCCTGTCACACGGTGATGAAACCGGAACTCGTCACCTACCAGCACGGCTCGCACGCGCGCGTCGCCTGCGTGGAATGTCACATCGGCCCGGGCGCGGAATGGTTCGTGAAGGCAAAAATCTCCGGCACCTATCAGCTCTACGCCGTGGCGTTTGACAAGTATCCCAAACCCGTGCCCACGCCGATCAAAAACCTGCGTCCAGCTCAGGAAACCTGCGAGCAATGTCATTGGCCCAAGAAGTTCGTCGGCAATCTGGACCGCACTTACAACTATTTTCTCGGCGAGGAGACCAACACGCCCTACTCCATCCGCCTGACGATGAAAGTCGGCGGCGGCGATCCCACACACGGCCCGGTCGGCGGCATTCACTGGCACATGAACGTGGGCAACAAGGTGCAATACTACGCCGCGAAGAAAGTGAAAGATGCCTGGGTCGCCGACGAGACGCGCCAGAGCATCCCGTGGGTGCGCATGGTGGACAAACAGGGCGTCGTCACGGAATTCCGGATGCCCAATTTCACCAACGCCGTGCCCGAAGCAGAAATGCGCACGATGGATTGCATGGATTGCCACAACCGGCCCGCGCACAAATACGTTTCGCCGGATAAAGCCGTGAACCTCGCCATGTCGTTGCCGGATCAAATTGACCGCACGCTGCCGTGGATCAAGACCAACGCCGTCTATGCCCTCACGCGGAATTACACGAACGAAACGCTCGCGGCCCAAGGCATCGCGACCATCCTGGCGGAACGCTATCCCGCCGACAAATTCCCCTCGAAACAGGACAGCGTGCGCCGCGCCATCGAAGTCGTGCAGCAAATCTACCAGGACAATTTCTTCCCGGAGATGAACGCGTCGTGGTCGAAATATCCGGACAACATCGGCCACCTGATCTGGCCCGGCTGTTTCCGCTGCCACGATGAGAAACACAAAACCGCCGACGCCAAACGCAGCATCAAGGCCAGCGATTGCAACACCTGCCACACGATTCTCGCGCAGGGCAAAGGCGACGAATTGAATCTCCTCTCGCCGAACGGCCAGAAGTTCAAACATCCGGGTGATCCGGTGGACGGCGCGTGCAACGACTGTCACACGGGCGGACTCTGAGCGCCAAAGTTAAAGCGTGGGACTATTTATCCGGAGCGAAACTGCAACCGACGAGTTCCAGTTCTCCGGTCGCATTCTCCACCAGTTCAGGCCAGACATGGCCCACGAAGAAACCCATCGCCATGTTCAGGCGCACGTAACGCGTTTGTCCCGCCTCCAACGTGAGGCTCAGGCGGCGCGAGACTTCCGTGCTCGTTTCAACCCGGTAATCGCCCGGTGGCCGATCCACGTAGAAAAATCCCTTGGGCTTCGCGCTGCCCACGGGCGTGTCGTTCAACTTGACCGAGGGTTGCACGCCGGCACCCAAGACCGCGGTCCGGTAAAAAAATATCCGTCCTTTTTCCGCCGGCAAAGGCGGGAAGGACGCCTTCACTTCGTTGTAGCGCGGACCGGAAGCGCAGCCGGTCACGAGCATGGCGGCGATCGCCGGCAGCACGAGTACTTTGAGCAGTTTCATGGTTTTCCTTTCTGGGGTTACGGTTCGGTTCGAATCGGAATCGGCGGACTGACCGGCACGAGAAGCTTTTCCACCGGCAGATAAAAGCCCGTAATGTTTCGGTTTGAAACCACGAGCATCGCTTCATAAATATTCGAGGCTTCCACCGTCACGATCTGATCCTTGGTCGAGTAAACCGATCCAACCTCCGTGCGCCCGGTGAGACGCCAGCGCGTTCCGTTTTGCAGATAAGTCGGGAAGCCCGTTCCCAGCCGGACCCGGACACTGTCCTTGAGCAAGAACTCGGGCGCAGCGGCAAGGTCTTTGTCGGATGTGAACTTCACCGGCACTTTCTTCACGT